>JAYVSA010000290.1:0-9347 GCA_043775765.1 Breznakibacter sp.
GGTTGCGGAATAGGTAGCGTTTTGTTTGAGGCGGTGGCTGCTGAGGCTAAAAAAAGAGGTTTTAAGCTAATATTTTTGTGGGGCGGCGTGCAGAGCGATAATGTGAGGGCGGTGAGTTACTACGAGAAATTGGGCTTTAGGGTGTTGGGCGATTTTGAGTATTTTGGATGGAATAAGGATATGTGTTTTGAGTTATAATTGATTAAAGAGGTAAATAGATGGCGAAGTTATATATTGAGGATGAGACGTATGAGGGTCTTATTTTTGCTTCTAATGAACTAAAACTGGGTGAGTATGAGAATTGTTCGTTTATAAACTGTGACTTTTCGAACTCAGACCTTTCCCATTTTGAATTTGTAGAGTGTAAGTTTGACGGGTGTAATTTATCTCTCGCCAAGGTGAAAGGCACGGCATTTAAGGGGGTTCGTTTTAAGGGGTGTAAATTGATGGGGGTTATTTTCTCGGATTGCAATACTTTTTTACTCGGCTTTGAGGCTGTTGATAGCAATTTAAGTCTGTCGTCGTTTTTTAAGTTGAAGCTGAAAGGGACTAAATTCTCGAATTGCATTTTGCATGAGGTGGATTTTTCGGAAGCCGATTTTACAGCCTCTGTTTTTGACAATTGCGATTTGGCTCGTGCTATTTTCGATAACACAACTCTTGAGAAGGTTGATTTTAGAAGTGCTTTTAGCTATTCTATTGATCCGGAAAAGAATAAAATTAAGAAAGCCAAGTTTTCCCGATTGGGTATAATTGGGCTTCTCGACAGGTATAATATTGATATTGAGTAGCTTTTAGAATTGCCCAACAAATAAAAACGACCCATAGAATAAGTTTCTATGAGTCGTTTTTGTATAATCCCAGATTTCTGCTGGGTTAAATGTGCTCACTGCCAATCTTTTCGATATGGCAGTGAGCGTGTTACAATTGAACCACTACATACAATTGTAACTTTTATCTTTATTTTTTAATAACCTTAAAACGATAACTTCTTGTTTCGGTAGAGACGTGAAGAATATAGATTCCTGCAGGAACTTCTGGCTGAATATCCATTGCGCCATCGGTGGTAAATAGCTCATTTTCATAAACTTTCGACCCAGCAAGATTGTACATTTGAATGATAGCGGATCCATTTTCCTCACCTACTTTAAAGGTTAATTTACTGGTAAATGGATTTGGATATGGCGCGTCTACCGCTGTTTGGACTTCAGGATTAAGAAGCGACGTAGGGGCATTGGCTGGTGCGGTGTCTGTCCAAACGCCATTGTCGAACCAACCAGTGGCGGCACGAGTGAACTCGGCCGTTTGGCTACCACCGTTATTATTGAAAATAACTTTTAACTCCGGACATTCGAACGTGTGTTGATACCAACCCGATGCCGTGGGTGTGTTCGTGTAACCAGGCCATGCACTCCATCCTGCGTGAGCCGTATTATCGGTGTTAAAACCATAAACATTCGTTTTGCCTTTGTAGAAAATGGTAATGGTATTTATTTTAACAAAAGTATAGCTTGTGGTTGTTTCTGGCGATGTAACGCCACCGTTCAGCGCAATGGCTCTTATGGTTTTTGTTTCTGTACTGTTGCCCGTTACAGTAAAGCTCGTTCCGTATTTTTGGCTGTTTGTGGTTGGAGTTGAACCATCGGTTGTGTAATATATTGAACTACCAGCAATAGACGTGATTGTAACCACAACAGAACCATTCGGGAAATTACCACTCAGAGGTGAAATAGTTGGAGCAAGCCCGTTTGGCGCACCAGCAGGCGCAACATCTGTCCATACTTTTGTAGAAGCATCAAACCAACCCGTTTTGGTACGTGTGAATGCTGGCTCAGTAGAACCTGGTAATTGATTTGTTCCCGCATCGGTAAATACCATTGAAACAGAAAGTGCTTGAAAAGAGTATTCAAACCAGCTGTTTCCGTCATCGGTCATGGATGGACGTGATGCCCAAACCGTTGGCGCTAAAGCTCCAGCAGGCAAGACATCGAAATAATGAATCTTACAAGGAGCAGTCCAAGTGGACGCTTTTTTAACGTATATTTTAATTATTGGCAACGCACCTACAGCAAAGCTTTTTGTAACCACATCCGATAAATATCCATTGGCATTCTTAGCCACAGCACGCACTTCCGAAGTTTTTGTTACGTTAAAGGATGTGGTATATTTTGTCCATTGCGATAAATCGGCCGTTGTTAAGGTTGCATTATCGGTGTAATAAATTGAAGGATTTGCATCGCTAAAATCTTTTGCTGAGATGGTTACAGGAATTGGATTGGCAGAATAACCACCGTCTGGAGTCATTGTAACCACTGGTCTATCTACATAAACCTTAGGCACATCGAGGCCAATTAACAAGTAGCCATCGGCATCGGGAGTAAGGGTAACTTTGCCAGCCGTAACGGTTGCTTTTGTGCCAGTTGGCCAGTCGCGAACCACCTCACCATTGGCAAATATGCTCGACACATCAACCGTCGTAGCGCCCGAAGCACCATAAACACATATTACGGCGTCGGTAATACGTAGAGCGGCATTATCGTAAGTTCTGGAAAAGGTATAAGGCGATGCCAAAAGTTGTTTGTGAACGCCTGCCCCAACCGATGAGTGGTCTCTTCGGAATGATCCGAATTTACGCCAAAGAGCTAAGGTAGCAGTATTGGGCGCGCTCCAGTTCATAAACGAGCGCGTTCCTTGTTCGGCATCGGCACAAGCCCCTTGCGGACGAGCCGATTCATCTCCATAAAAAGTTTGAATTCCACCTGGAAGCATTAAAAATGAAGGTGCAATATTTTTTAAAGTCCCTCTATCATGCAGTTTCGTGTCGTGAGACGAGACGTAGCTTAAGCCGTTCCATCCTTTATTTGGATTAACAGCCCCATATTGCGAAAAAAGATTCTCGAAAGAGGATGGAGTCGTCATTCTGGCATCCCCTTGAAGTCCGAAATTGATGACCGAGTTAAACGTTGCATCTTTATGGTATTCCGATTGAGCAAAGCCATGGCCAAACACCTCGGCAGTAGCCCAAAAATCGTTGTCGTCGAGTTTTTTTGTAGGATTAGCCGCTTTCCACTCTTTTAAAGATGCACGACACTCGTCCAAGAGTTTTTTCCAAGTATCAAGGTCAACATGCTTCGCGGTATCCACTCTAAAGCCATCTATTCCATAATCTTTCACCCATTGACTGAGCCATTGAATCATCCAAAAGCGAACCGTTTTAGGATTTCCTGTTTTAGCAAACCAAGCGTTCATTTGAGCTGTTTTAGCCGCCAGAGTACCCTCTTTCGTCCATTTATTAATCATCAGTTTTGGCAACCCAACGGTAGCAGTGCTTTCTGTTTTAAAATCGGGTAAGAAACCAACACAATTGGTCATACCCGCACCAGGCGAGCAAACGTCGTATCCTTTAACATCGGGTGATCGAATCCATTCCGAGCCCCACCAGTTTTCCCAGCCGTTGCCTACATCATATTTCCAAAAGGCGTTAAAACCACCCCAAGGCGAAGCGTCTGCTGCATTAGGACGCCAAGTATCTCCAGCCGCCGCGTAAGCGCCAAAACCAAACGCTTTAGCATCATTAAAAGTTTGGTAACCAGCATGATTCATCACCACATCCATTACCACTCGAATTCCGTGAGCATGCGCCGTGTCTACAAATGCTTTAAACTCATTTTTGGTACCCATATTGGCGTCCATTTCGGTCCAATCGAGCGTATAATAACCATGGTAACCATAATGTTGAAAATCTTGAGCTGGGCCACCACCAACCCAGCCATGAGCTTGCTCGTAAGGAGCCGTAATCCATAAAGCATTGGTTCCCAGCTTGTCGAAATAACCTTCGGTAATCTTTTTTGTAACACCTGCAATATCACCCCCTTGGAAACAGCCCGTATTTTGGTATAGTCCGGAAGAGGCCGTTGTAGTACCATAAGAGACACCACTCGGGTCTTTACCACGGTCGTAACTTTGATTGTTTGCAGGATTGCCGTCGTAAAAACGATCCGTAATCATAAAATAAACATTGGCATTATCCCAAGTAAAGGATTTGCTTTTGTTTGGGTTTTCGATGGCAAATGCAGGCGAGGTAAATAACCAACCAATCATTGCTACAAACCATATTAATACTCTTTCTATTTTCATAACGGTCACGTTTACTTTGTATAGTAGTATAGTGCGAATTGCTTTTTTGCATTCATTTTGCAATTCGCTGAAACAAATATAGATTGTGAAAAAAGATTAAAAGGTTCACATTTGAAGATATAATAGAATACCCTGCATCCTAGAGTGTCGAATCACTAATTGACCCGCTTAACAACCTAAATAATAGACTATTATGTTTATTTTACATTTTGTGCAATATTCCTTTTTATACCCTTAAATTTTAGTTTACACAATTTATATTTTAACATTTACAGCTTGTAACGATACTTTTATTTTAGTTTTTTAATAATTCAGCCCTGCTTTCATTCATACAAAAAATCAATTCTGGCTTTTCAAACAGTTTGAGATTGCCCGCTCTAAAACGATGTCTATTCGTGTATTTGAAAAAAAACTCTTATTTTTGCTTCAAATTAATTTCAATGCCCAAGCGCAACGTTGCTAACCCCATAAAGGCGGTAAAGTCGAAAAATAGTCCATCAGTAAAAAAAGTCTCTAAAAAGGGTAAAAAGATAAATTCTCCTTGGGGCTATTTTATTATGGTCGTTGTGCTTCTCTTTCTCTTCTTTGCCTTTCCTTTTACTCGCAATATGGCGTTTAATTTTGCCGACCAATGTTTGGTTTGGACAGGTTATGGCGATGATTTTCAGTTCAATTCTGCTGAGATTAAAATTCCACGCTCTTACCGAGTCCACGGCATTGATGTAAGCCATCATAACGGAAAAATAGATTGGACAGAGGTGGAGAAAATAGAGTTGCGTAATGCCGAGCCGCTCTCTTTTGTTTTTATTAAAGCCACCGAAGGAAAAGATCATCTCGACGATCGCTTTCTCTATAACTGGCGCTCGGCAAAGGAAACCATGCTTTTACGAGGCGCCTACCATTATTACATCCCCTCGTCTGATCCGCTCAAACAAGCTCAGTGGTTTATCAAAAATGTGGGACTCGATGATGGCGATTTACCTCCTGTAATAGATATTGAGGTTCGTGGATTGGGTAAAGTTGAAAGTTACAAATCCAATCTAATCATCATGTGTAAAGCGCTTGAAGCAGAATATGGTGTAAAACCTATTATTTATACCTCACACAACTTCTTCGAGAACTATTTTAGCACAAAGGAATTTAAGGATTATAAATTTTGGATTGCCCGATACGATTTTCACGAAAAGGTGGAAAAGAGTAACTCGTGGATTTTTTGGCAACACAGCGAGAAAGGACGCGTGAATGGCATTCGTGGCAAGGTCGATTACAACGTATTTAAGGGCACGGTAAGAGATCTCAACAAGCTGTGTTTAAATTAATTACCAAATGAGAATAAACACGCCATTCTTTCACTCTGTTGGTTCAGAACCTGTTCATCAACGCACAGAACTGACTCTTAAAAAAACAGAAACGGGGCTTCATTTTACCTTCCAGTGCTTTAATAATCCATACTTAGAGTTTAATAAATTCACCAAGGATAACGATCCTCTTTGGCAACAAGAGACACTCGAAGTTTTTATTGCACCATCAAACCACGATGCGACACGATACATTGAATTCCAAATCAACCCAAACAACGCAATTTTTTTGGCTCAAGTCACGAATCCAAACCTTTTGGGAAATCAGAATACTCTAGAAATGCTAAATCCTGAGCTGTTTGCAATAAATCATCAGGTTATTAAAGATGTTGAAAATGAGAGCTGGAGTGGCACTTTTCTATTGCCTTTTACCCTCCTTGGAGATGACACGTCAAGCTATCGCACCAATATTTTTCGCATCATCCGCACGACACCAATAGACACTTTTGAGTGGCAATGTAATTCACATAATAGTACCTTTGCGTGCTGGCAACCAACGAATGCCATTGAAAAACCCTCATTTCATCGTCCTCAATCATTTGCATTAATAAATTTTTGATTCGAGCCTCGTCACAACCTTTTATTTCTATTTTTTGATACATTACAGTCATAAAAAGAAGAATATTATTGTATAGCATCTGGGTTTATATATATTTGGTATCATAAAATTGTATTTATCATGACGAAAGATTTTTCGATGGTTGGGGTTGATGTTGGAGGAACCTCTATTTGCGTTGGTTTAGTTCGTAACGGAAGTGTTGTTGAGTGGCGTGAAGCTCAGACCAATGCACAACGTGGTGCAGGTGAAATCTTACAAACCCTGGTAAGTTTAATCGAATCGGTGGTACAGCACGATACCGCTGGCATTGGCATTGGTGTGCCTGGTCTTGTAGATGTGACAAACGGACGGATTTTTAACGTTAATAACATTCCTGCTTGGCGAAATTACGATTTACAACAAGAGTTAGCACGTAAATTCTCACTCCCTATTTACATTAATAACGATGCTAATTGCTTTGCATTAGGCGAATTACACTTCGGAAGCGCAAAGGGAGCCAGTAGTCTGGTTGCTATCACATTGGGTACCGGAGTAGGTGCAGGCATCATTGCCAACGGGCAGTTGCATACTGGAATTTTGGGTTGTGCGGGTGAGATTGGAGGATTACCTTATTTAGATGCCGACTTTGAGGCATATTGCTCCAATAAATTCTTTCAATCTCATTTCGGAATGAGCGGGAAAGAATGTTTTTTACTTGCCGAAGCGGGTAATGAGGTTGCTCTTTCTGCATTTAACTCTTTTGGAACACATTTAGGCAAACTCCTTTCCACAGTGCTTTTTGTAATGGCACCCGATAAAATTATACTTGGTGGAACGGTGGCTAAAGGATCGAAATACTTTAAGGCTGCCATGATGCAAGAGATGCGAAATTTTCCTTATAAACCAATACTGGAACGCGTAACGGTCGATTATTCAAACATTAGTAATTCAGCTATTTTTGGAGCCGCAGCACTGGTATTAAACAATATGGAACGCCGATAAAAAGAGTCTATTTCCAAGTTTTACATCTCATAAATAAAGCATTCTATCATTATTTTAGCTCTTTCCGTTAATATTCAACAGCATTTTTTTTATATTTGTTCTCTTTCACCAAAGACAATTGGGTAATTTTATCGCCCTAATTAACTTAACAAGAACAACAGAAAGTGTTGAGTTAGTAGATTTCGATTAAAAATCATTTTGAAGTTCATATTCTTATCTATGGTAATAAATAGTACAATTTACATGCGTAGATTCATATTTGGCATGATGATGCTTCTAGGCGCATTGAACCTTACTAAGGCCGACAATGACACGCAGATAACCTTTATTATTACAAAAATACCGAATTACACTCCCGCTACCGACACCATTTATATGGCAACATCCCTTAATGGATGGAAAATAGCCGATAAAGAGTTTCTTTTTAGACCATTTCCCGATGGCACATTTCGCCTAACTCTTAACATGAAAAAGGGTGAAGCCATGACATTTAAGGTAAACAGAGGCGACTGGAATAAAGCAGAAGGCACTGAAGGAGGTGCTTATTTGGAGAATCGTAAATTTGTTGCCACAGATAAAGCTTTTGAACATCGTTTTGAGGTTAAAACATGGGAAGATCTTCACCGTGTTTTCTTTCCTCCTGTAAAAATAAAGTTGGTCTCACTACCAAAAAATACACCCGAAGACTGTAAAATTTATATTGCGGGCGATTTCAATGGTTGGCGCGTTAAAGACCCAGATTACGAATTACATAAACTGAGCGATGGCACCTTTGAAGGTGTTGCTGGACAAGGTTTTTCTCAGTTTAAATACAAGTTTAATAGGGGAAGCTGGGCAACTGCCGAAGGTCGTTTCGATGGAGGATCAATCAGCAACCACCTGTATATTAATTCGCAAAAAGATGGAGTTATTATTGCTACCATCGAAAGTTGGGAAGATTTATCGACAGGAGCCATGTGGCGCAAGATGATTTTCATTTTGTTGCTCATTGAAGTGGTTAAGGTTATTGCCGTTGCTATTTCATTTACACGCAGTCCTTATCCTTTTTTCATATTAGCAATTATCTTTTTAGGCTTTTTGCTGCGTTTTACATATAGTAGCAATAGTGGGTTTGTCTTTTTTCAACAGGGATTCCTTATTCCCTCAGTCATGTATGGGTTTTTAGGCTCTTTGCTTTACCATTGGTTGGAGTCCGACTACGCATCGAGCAAACTTAAATGGACCGATATACTGCCAGCTATCCCATTAGTTTTCTTAGTACCACTACTCTTTTATTCAACAGAGAAATATAGCGAATTTTTAGTCGACCCTAAGTTAAACTACTATTTTACAGGCTTTTACCTTTTTAGTTTATCGTTAAACATATTTTATGGTTTCAAAGCCATAAAGCTCATCCAAAAAATGAAGAAAGAGATTGCCGAGTGGAAATATCTTCTTTTTAGAGGATGGGTCATATTGAATTGGATCTCTCTCGGATTTTGTTTGTTGGCTGGATTTCTGATTATGTTAGAGGTTGACTCGGTATTGATAAAAGATTGGCTCGAAAATTTTCTCTGGATTGGATTGGGCGTATTAATCCTTTTGCTGGAATCAAAAGCGTTGCTCTATTTTATCAATTATGCCATCAAAGGAAAAATAAAAACGTATGAACCTGAGAGCATTGACGAGTCTGAAGGTGAGGAAGATAGCTGGACGGTATTGAAACCTCGACTAATTTACTTAATGGAAGAAAAGGCCGTTTTTACAAATGCAAAATTATCGTTGGCCGATTTAGCGCAAACCCTAGGAACCAACACCAATTATGTATCTCGCCTACTCAATGAAGGTTTAAAAACCTCTTTTGCCGATTATGTCAATGCCTATCGAATAAAATATTTTATTAAGATTCTGAAAGAGGATAAAGATCAATCAAAAACCTTTTTGTTTCACGCTTATAATTCGGGGTTTAATTCAAAATCGGCTTTTAATAGAGCTTTTAAAAAGTACACAGGCAAAACGCCAAGCGAATACTTTGTTAATTTAGATGTTCCAGACTTGGAAGGGAACTAATTCTTTTGATAATTGAGACGAACCGATTCGATTTCTCAATTCAAATATCCTCAAAATACTGATTTTTACTACTTTAAATCACTTAAAAAGAGTGTTAATAGTCTCTATTTATTGTTTCTTTAATTGTATTTTGGTAGTTTTGCGCCAAATATAATATTTCAATGACGTTTAGATTTCACTTTCTTGTAGCTATTTCCCTTTTTGCTGGCAGTTCACTATTTGGACAAACAAAAAATAGCAACAAGAAGGTTATCAAACGCCAA
>JAYVSA010000291.1:0-1834 GCA_043775765.1 Breznakibacter sp.
CTCATATTTCACCTTTTCTCTAAATCGATCAAAGAAAGTACCAATGAGTTCACTTTCATAGAGATTGTGGCTGCCTTCCTCGTCTTCATCGGTCCAGAATTGAGGGTAATTGGTAGATATTTGTGCTGGCGTTAACCCCGAGAAGATGGCATTTCGTGCAAACTGAGTAGCCGTTGGCAAAATGCTCATGTACATCTCCTCTTTTATTGCGTAATTATCTGATATTTCGCCCTTTATAACCTCCCATTGATCTTGACGGAAATTATCTATCACCAGCAGAAAGACCTTTTCACCATTTTTAAGAAGTGGTAAAACGCGCTCTTTCATAATATTGTGCGACATGAGTGGCGCTTCTTTGCCAGCCATCCAATCGAGATAATTTTTACGTACAAATTTAGCAAATGCATTGTTGGCTTCTTTCTTTTGCATCTTCAAAAACTCGTCCATTCCAGCGTTGGTTTGTTGAAGTTCCAATTCCCAGTAAACGAGTTTGCGGTAAACCTCCATCCAATCTTTCCAACTTAAATTATCAGATAGAGTGATGCCTATTTTTGAGTAATCGGATTGGTAATTTTGCGCCGTTTTTTCGGCCACCAATCTCCCTTTTTCGATATGTTTTTTAATGGTTAGTAGAACTTGATTCGGGCTCACAGGTTTAATAAGATAATCGGCAATTTTACTACCAATAGCCTCATCCATAATATTCTCCTCTTCGCTTTTTGTAATCATAATTACAGGCGTAGTAGGATGCTTAATTTTGATGAGAGGCAAGGTCTCCAGACCCGTAAGTCCGGGCATCATCTCATCTAAAAAAATAAGATCAAATACATTGTTGTCTAAGAGTAAGAGCGCGTCGTTTCCGCTATTTGCCGTTGTTAATTCGTATCCCTTTTCGGTGAGAAAAAGGATCTGAGAGCGAAGAAGATTAATCTCATCATCGACCCACAGAATCTTAACTTTTTTGCTCATACTATTTACTTATTAATCGTTTCGTTTGAGGAAATTGCGATTGAAGAATTTCAAATAACTTTCTAGAGTACCCGAAGTCACGAGCCTTGCAAGATTTCCTTTGGAGATAACAATGATTTGAACCTCCCCGCTATTATCAACGTCAAAAAGGGTTTGATGTTCACGTATTGCAAAGAAATAATCCATTGCTTCGGTAGCACTTCCAAAAGGTTCAATTTTAAGGAGATATTTATCTTTCAACGCCTGCGAGGTGAGCTCATAGTCGCTTATTATAAAACGCTCGAAGTTATAGTCGGCCACATTGTAATTCAGTCTGTTTTTATCACACATTCCATTGGCAATAACCACAACCATGTAAGCTGTAGAATCTGGATAAACATATTGTACCTCCAATGCCTCGGGCGTTTGTGCCGCTTGGTCGTTACCCAGCAGAGGTTTTTCTTTTGGAGCTAAATTGGCAACTTTAATAGGTGTTTTTCCTTTTTCTATTTCACTTAAAAAACTTTTAGCAAGCGGCGTACATTCGCTGGTTGGATATGTTTCAACTAGACTGGTTAATCCGCTTTTAAACTTATCAGAATCGCCTGTTTTTGCATGACAAAGAGCAATGAGGAAGCTAAATTTATCGGCCAATAGATTCTTCGGATTGGCTATCTGTGCGACGTTGCTAACGCTCAAACATTTATCGAAATCATTATTAATGTATGCCTGATAAGATATTTGATAAATAGAGTCGTTCTCTCGTTTATGCTGCTCGAATTTTTTCAAGTAATCTGGATCAGACAAATATTGGGTAAACTCATCGTTTGGATAGTCGTGTAAGATACGCGCCTTCACTCTATCCATTCCTGCCTGGTCTTTATTG
>JAYVSA010000292.1:0-3192 GCA_043775765.1 Breznakibacter sp.
ACATAAGCATAAAGACTTGGATTCATACCCGCAGATAATACAAGCCCAGAGCTTAAGTTGCTCTCGGCATATCCCTTTAAGGCTTGATGCGCATCGTTATATTCAAACGATAGTTTCTCGCCTTTAGAAAAATGCTCTCTATCGAGCTTTGTCATTACGTTCACATCAATAGAACCCATTACAAGATTCTTCGACGCCCACTCTTTAATATCAGCACCTGAAGGAAGGCTTAAATACTCCTTCTTAATAGTAGCAAAATCGGGTAAAAGAGCAATGTATTTCGAAAACTCAGACCCTTTTTCATTGATACTGATTTTCAATTGCTCAAATTTTTCTACTGCCATCTTCTCAACCAAGTTCAGATAAGCTGTAATACGCTTACAACGAGCATCCAAATTTGATGATGAGATAGGGTGAAATGGGATGCTTAGTTTTTGACAATAAAACTCTCTCATCTTCTCCATCAATTGGTCATCAACCAACGGAACAACAGAAGATATTCCCAAATGCGCAACCTTTACAGGCGTGTCAAGTGTATACCCAATACCCATTACTGGGATATGAAAATTGTGTGCTTTCATGTTAGTCATTAAAAATACTTAACAAATTTAGTGCAAAGAAACAGATAATTATTGACTTTTAATACTAACTTTTATTCATTTTCAAATTTAGTTTGAATAATATTGTTGCAAAAAACTTACTCTTAAACAGTTATAAGGTGAGTAAGTTTTCTTAATTTTGTAGGTTTTTTCATCAATCTTAAATAAATTGGAATTAATAGCAAAAACATTTCAAGGTCTTGAACCTCTTTTAGCAGCAGAATTAACAGCTCTTGGCGCTCAGGATGTAAAAATATTAAAACGTGCTGTCTCGTTTAATGCCAATAAGGAGTTGCTTTACAAGGCAAACTACTGTTGCAGAACGGCGGTAAGGATTCTTCAACCTATACTCAAATTTGAGGCAAGAAACGAGGACGAGTTGTATTGGGCCATTTATAAATTTAAATGGAAGAATTTCATTAATGCTGAACAGACTTTTGCCATAGACGCGAATGTTTTCTCCGATTTTTTCAGACACTCTAAATACGTGGCTCTCAAGGCTAAAGATGGAATTGTTGATGCCTTTAGAGATGAATTCAACGTTAGACCATCTGTTGATGTCGAGAATCCTGATCTTCTCATCAATATCCACTTAACGGGCGCTACGTTTATTGTATCAATCGATAGTTCTGGCGAATCATTACACAAAAGAGGCTATAGAGGTAACACACAACATAAAGCACCTCTAAATGAAGTCCTGGCAGCCGGATTAGTCCTTATGTCGGGCTGGGAAAAGAGCATGCCACTGATAGACCCCATGTGCGGATCGGGGACTATATTAATAGAAGCGGCTATGATAGCACTTAATATTCCTCCAAGTATTTTGCGCAAAGATTTTGGCTTCATGCACTGGAATAACTTTGATGCCGTCCTTTGGAAATCAATAGTAGACGAGGCACAAAGTAAAATAGAAGACCACAGACTTCGTATTAAAGGTGTAGATGTGGCTGGTGTAGCGGTTGATATAGCAAAAGAATCGGTTATGATGCTTCGCTTAACACACGCTATCTCTATTGAAAAGATGGCTTTCGAAGATCTTGAAACAACGTGGAAAAACGGTATGCTCATTGCGAATCCACCTTACGGAGAGCGACTTGAAAAGAAAAATTTAGAAGATTTTTACAGTATGATTGGCGATGTTCTAAAGAAACGCTTTACTGGATATGTAGCTTGGATTTTTAGCGGTAACTTTGATGCATTGAAATCTATTGGATTACGAGCTTCTCAAAAAATTGTACTCCATAACGGCCCTATTGAATGTAAATTTCAGAAGTACGAACTTTTCTCAGGTAGTAGACCTGCTTAAAACCAAAGATATGAAGCGTAATTTATTATTTATGGCTCTTTTATTGTCGAGTATTGCAGTTATTAGTTGCATGTCGGGCGGTAAAATTGTTCGAACTCAAAGCGTTGCAAAACCTATTGGAAAATGGGAATTGACGAAACTCAATTCAACCGAACTACCAGAGGCATCTTCAAACGGTAAAACAGCCTCACTTCTACTCAGTGATTCTACTCAGAAGTTCACTGGCAATAACGGTTGTAACGCATTTGGAGGCAAGGTTGAGTTTAAGGGAGATAGTGTTAAGTTTGATACACAATTCAGCACTAAAATGCTCTGCTTAAATTCTATTGACCGTGAGTTTGACTCAACTTTACGAGTTGTAAACGTATGGATTGTAGATAATTCAAAACTGATTCTCAAAAAAGACAAAAAGATATTGATGGAGTTTAAGTTAAACGCGACTAAGTAATGACCAAAAACAAATGGTGGATTTAGATTGTTTGTATTTAGCTGATATTCAGCAGATAAATTCTACAACATTTAATTTATTCGATACTTAAATAGAAAAAGGAGGATTTCAAGTCCTCCTTTTTTATGATCAATATTTAGAATATTACCAAAATCATATACCTATTTTGCCTCGTACTTTGCCAATAAATCATAATCCTCGGCACCCGTAATTTTTACATTATAGAAATTACCTATTTTTAACGTATCACCGTTGGTTGCAACAAGAACCTCTTGGTCAACCTCAGGAGAATCAAACTCAGTACGCCCAACATAAAAATCATCCTCTACCCTATCAATAATGACCTTGTACTCATTACCAATTTTAGATTGGTTAATAGATGCCGATATTTCACCTTGAAGCAACATAATCGAATCGGCACGCTCCTGTTTTACCCCGTCGGGCACATCATCTTTATAGTTAATGAATGCGAAAGTATCATCTTCATGCGAATACGGAAAAACTCCCAGACGCTCAAATTTCATCTCCTCTACAAACGCCATTTGCTCAAGAAAATCGCTCTCATGTTCGCCCGGATGACCCGTAATGAGCGTTGTACGCAGATGAATTTGAGGCACCTCTTTACGTATTTTATTTATTAACGCGTAGGTCTCTGCCTTTGTAATATTACGACGCATTTTTGTTAGCATCGGGTTTGAGATGTGTTGAAGCGCCAAATCTAGGTATTTACACACATTCGGATGGTCGTTCATCACCTTTAAAATATCAAACGGAAAATTTGCAGGATAGGCATAATGTAACCTTAACCACTCAACACCCTGTACTTGAGCCAATTGATC
>JAYVSA010000293.1:0-2457 GCA_043775765.1 Breznakibacter sp.
CGATAATTATATCATTCTCACTACACATAACGCCTACGCATCAAACTACAACGACCAAAAAATAAAGTCTTTAAAGGGTGACAGTCATGTTTTTACAGCCAAAACTTCGGGTGAGTTTCCCGAAAGCTCCTACCCCACCCAAGCAGAATTGGAGCTCAAAGAGGGTTCACAAGTGATGTTTATAAAAAACGACTCTTCACCTGATAAACTCTACTTCAATGGAAAAATTGGCGAGGTTACAAAAATTAATAATGAAACCATTTTAGTAAAATGTAAAGACGACCACTTCCCGATAGAGGTTAAGCGTGAGAAATGGGATAACATAAGATACTCACTAAATGCTGATACAAAAGATATTACAGAAGATTTAATAGGCACATTTACCCAAGTTCCACTCAAACTGGCTTGGGCAATTACCATACATAAAAGTCAGGGTTTAACGTTTGAAAAAGCCATTATAGACGCTGGTCAGAGCTTTAGTTTTGGACAAGTTTACGTGGCTCTCAGCAGATGTAAAACACTGGATGGCATGGTGTTGAGTGCACCCATCACATCAAATAACATAATGTCGAGTCCAATTATTACCGACTTCTCAAACTACGTAGAACAAAATCAACCCATGGATGAACAGCTTTTTGCAAACAGAATTTACTACCAGGAAAAACTCCTTTTAGAGCTATTTAACTTTAATTCAATCAAGCATTTAGTGACAAAAACAACCAATGCCATTTTAACGCACGCATCGGCAATTCCAAAACATTATGCCGATAAATTCCTGCAAATAGAAACGGATATTGCAACCCAAGTTGTTGACGTGGCCGAAAAATTCACCAAACAAATTGGGGCTCTTCGTGCCAATGACAGAGTGGTTGAAGATAACACCGAACTACAAGAGCGCATTAGAAAATCGGTACCTTATTTCACGCAAAGAATTCAAGAGATCATTACATCTCCTTTATCAAAATTCACACTCGACATCGACAACAAAGCTATTAAAGAGCAAGTAGACAACGACTTAAAGGCACTTTATTTAGAGAGCCAGATTAAAGAAATTTGCCTCAAAAGTATTAAAGATGGTTTCCATACGCACAACTACCTAAAGGCACGTGCCACCGCTTCCATAGACGAAAAACTTGAAAAAGAGAGCACTAAAACACTTAAGATTGTAAAGAGCAGCAACACCGAAATTCCCGACTCTTTTGTGCCACCAAACCCGAAACTCTATTATTCGCTCCGACGCTTTGCTAAAGATACCGCAAAAGACTTAATGGTTGAACCTCACATGGTTTTGCCGTTCAAGACCATTGTTGAAATATGCACAAAACTACCTAAAAATACCAAAGAACTCGAAAAGGTAAAAGGAATTGGAAAATCTAAAATCGATAAGTTTGGTAACGAGATTCTGCAAACCATAAACGACTATATATCAGAGAATAATATAACCATCGATGCTCCTGAAGTGGGCACCAAGGAGGTCGAGATTGAAGGAGAGGATAAACCTAAAAAGATGAAGATTTCTGAATCTAAAATGGAGTCTTTCCGACTGTTTAACGAAGGTGCATCACTATTAGATATTGCCAAAGAGAGGGGTTACACTCAAGGAACCATCTTAAATCATCTGCTACACTTCGTACAAATAGGAGAACTTGATGCCACCAAACTCATTGATCAAGAAAAGCTTAACAAAATTATATTAACCCTAATAGACCATCCCGATAAATCACTCACTGAATTAAGAGAAATTACAAACCAAATCTATAGCTTTGATGAACTTAGAATAGGAAAATTTCTTCTTCAAAAAGAGGAAATCTAAATAGAAATAGGTAGATGTAACTCCACCTATTTCTATTATATTTCTATTATATTTCTATTGTATTAATTAATCACCCCACTACCAATCAACTCATCTTCAACATAAAAGGCAGCAAACTGACCCGAAGTAACACCACGTTGTGGCTCTTCAAAAACTACAAAAAGACCATTCTCACGCATCAACAAACGTGCATTTTGCAACGGCTGACGGTAACGAATACGTACCAAAAGCGCCAACTCTTCACCCACTTGCATTCGCAAATCTTCACGCACCCAATGCACCTCATTTGGCAATATTTGAAGAACTTTTCTATGAAGTCCAGGATGGCTGTCACCCATTCCCACATATATCTGATTAAACGGAATATTCGTGCCAATAATAAACAACGCTTCCGGAAAGCCCCCAATATTAAGTCCTTTACGCTGACCAATGGTATAAAAATGCGCTCCATTATGGTCGCCCACGCGCTTTCCAAACTTCGGATGAAACGGATATGGTTTCGACAACTCCTCTAACTCACCATCCGAAACAGAGTTCGATTCCAGCACACTCCAATCTCTTGTAAATATCTCACAATCAGGTTCTATCAAAAAAACTTTCCCGGGTTTTGATGCTAATTTCTGTTGTAAAAACACAGGCAAATC
>JAYVSA010000294.1:0-1567 GCA_043775765.1 Breznakibacter sp.
TTAAACCCCTCGAATTCGAGGGGTTTAAAATTTGGGTTGTACAATGTCTCCCAAATACCCATAAATTCGATAGTATTCCTATTTCTCATCCAATTAGCAATAACGGCACTTGCATCATCGGTTTTGTGCTTTGCTATATCTGTAATGCAGATATAATCATCTTCGTTTATTTGAACTACAGTTACTTCCGTATTTATTACTGTTATTTTAGCCATTTTTTTCGTTTTATTGTATTAAAGTGGTCTAATTTGACCACTTTAAAATTACTCTATCTCAATACCATCGATCTCTTTCATTTATTTATCGGTTTCAGATACACCAGACTTTAGCATTCGAATAAACTTAAGCGCACATCCAAAACATCGCCCTTAAGCCTAAAAATATTTAATCACGTTAATCACAATTCCCCACACAATAAAATCATTCGCCGCAGTTACTTTTATAGGCTTATAATTCTCATTAGCTGGCACGAGCCAACAGCAGTCATCCTCAATTTTAATGGTTTTTACCATAAACTCACCATCAATATAGCACACCGCAATTTTACCATTCTGAGGCTCCAAGCTCTTATCAATTACGAGTAAATCGCCATTATGAATGCCCAAATCCTTCATTGAATCACCTCTCACTCTCCCATAAAAGGTTGAATTAGGATTCTTTATCAACTCTTTATTCAAGTCGATGCCCGTATCCAAAAAATCATCTGCTGGCGATGGAAATCCAGCCGATATCCCGTTAATCACAAACGGCAACTCAAGCTCACTTTCCACAACGGCTGAGTAAAAATCTATATTTCCTGACTGGTGTAACCTATTTAATTTCATTGTATTACCATTTAAATGCTGCCAAACAAGGCCGATTATAAAGGTACTCATTATTATTTATTTTGTGGCGTTTCCTGTGGGGTAGTGACGGAGAGTACCAGAACCCAGAATCTACAATAGAATTATCTCACCTACGTTCGATGATTTTCAATTTTATTACGAGACTATCTTACTTCAAAATTACGTTGAAATGAGTTTTTTTATGAAATGCTTGTCTCTAATAGTCTGTGGCCTTGCGTGAGTGACCGAGCGGATACCCCGCAGCCAGTGGCATTGCGCTAGCATGCCGCAGGGCGAGGAGTATGAGCGAAGGCACGACAGAAAGCGCCGAAAAATAAGTAGATGGGCTTATTGGTGTGTATTGGAAAGAGTTCTGAAATGGCGCTTTGTGGCACGCCCAAAAAGAACGAGGTCTGAAGTTAAATAAACCTCAGACCTCGTTATGGGTGTTTTATTCTCGGCGTTTGATGTTGCCTACTTTGACGTTGCTTTTGATGGTGAGCGGTATTTTTTCTACTGTAACAAGGCTGGCATCGAGGCCGTAGAGAAAGACGTCGGAAACGGCAATTCGCTTGAGTATAAAGTAGAGGTTGAGTGTCCATTTCTGAAGAAATGGAAGGTCTATTTGGCGCGTTATGCGGCGGTCTATCTGAACATATCGGAAGTCGGTACGAACATCGTAGGCGCGCAATGAGGGGGGGCGACTAATAGGGTCGAAAAGTCCTTCTGCGGTGAGATGTTCG
>JAYVSA010000295.1:0-3016 GCA_043775765.1 Breznakibacter sp.
AACGAAAATTTAGAAACCCCATATCCAGCATTCTCTTTGGCTTGATCTATGGCCTCTTTCGGGTCTATGAAATCATACGTCTCAACTTTTGTGCGATAGTGCGCCGATTGAGCACACCATTTGCAGTCGGCCGTACATTTTCCAGAACGAGCATTCACAATGGAACACATCTCAATAGTGTTACCTAAAAAGTGTGTTTTTAAATCGCCAGCTATCTTATAAAGCGTCTCCTTTTCAGCAGTTTGCGACAAAGCTATTGCTTCATCAAACGAAACTTGGTAACCTCCGATAATCCTATCTTTTAGGTCAAATAACTCTTGTTTTGTCATTAGATATAGTGTTTCAGATTTATACAACGAAAAAGGGCTGTATCCTTACGTTTTGTAAGTGATACAGCCCTATAAACTATTTTAAATTCTATTTTTTCTTGTGCCAATGAATTGAACCAGTCTCTCCCGACAGGAGTTGCCAGCTGTTGTGTTTTTGGAATAAATAATTCAGAAATAAACGCAAAAAGTGCCGTAAGGAGTGCCTCCAGATTACTACCCAAAGGGTTTTCAACCAAATCATCGGTCAACGTTACGCCAAAAACAGAAGCTAAAGACAACACCGATGAACCATTCGACTTTAAAACGGCCTGCTTAGAAATATCAACACTTAACTTTCCAATATGCACCACCTTACTGATGCTCAAGAATATAGCATACGCTTTACGGCTCCATTGCGAGAACCAGCGTGCCGACTTTGCTATAAAACGTCTTTTGTGCATCTAAAAAAGGTGTGATAAATTAGGATTCAAAAGTACGAATATTTTTAATTAGAACTAAATCGGGCCAATGATTATTTGAATTATCGTAACTTCTAGAGAAAAGCGAGCCATCAATAAAAACGGTATTTACCTTATTCTTATTACTTTAGCAATCGTTATTATCGTTTGTTTGCTCTATATTCTGCTTTAAAACATTTAAATGCAACATTTTTTAATACTGAATAAATTCTTTATTACAAATCGGTTTTCTATCTTTGTCTGGCTTAAAGAAAAAGTGAATTTGCGAAATTTCAAATAAATATAAATCAATTTTTAAAGGATTATAATTATGAAAATTACTGTAGTAGGTGCTGGAGCTGTTGGCGCAACTTGTGCTGATGTAATGGCAAAAAAAGAACTTGCAAGCGAACTTGTATTGCTCGATATTAAAGAAGGTTTTGCTGAAGGTAAAGCTTTAGATATTATGCAAACTGCGGCACTTTGCGAATTTGACACCCGTGTTACTGGTGTTACCAACGATTATAGCAAAACTGCTAACTCAGACGTTGTTGTTATCACCTCTGGTATTCCTCGCAAACCGGGTATGACTCGTGAAGACCTTATTGGCACCAACGCTGGTATTGTTAAATCGGTAGCTGAAAACATCTTGAAGTTTTCTCCAAATGCTATTTTTATCATCATCAGTAACCCAATGGATACCATGACTTACCTTACTCTTAAGTCTCTTGGTTTACCTAAAAACAAAGTTATTGGTATGGGTGGTGCTCTCGATAGCGCTCGTTTCAAACTTTACTTAAGCCAAGCCCTTAACGCTCCTGCTTCTGACGTGCACGGTGCTGTTATTGGAGGTCACGGCGATACTACAATGATTCCATTAACTCGTTATGCTACTTATAATGGCACTCCAGTTTCTGCTATCCTTGATGCTGAAACATTGAAAAAAGTTGCAGCCGACACAATGGTTGGTGGTGCTACTTTAACCAAACTTTTAGGTACTTCTGCTTGGTATGCTCCAGGTGCTGCTTGTAGCGCTATTGTTGAGTCTATTGTACGCGACCAAAAGAAAGTATTCCCTTGTTCTGTACTACTTGATGGCGAATATGGCCAAAAAGACATTTGTATGGGCGTACCTGTTGTTCTTGGCAAAAATGGCTGGGAAAAAATCATCGACTACAAACTCAATGCTGAAGAGCAAGCCGAATTCAACAAGAGTTCCGATGCCGTTCGCAGCATGAACGCAGTTCTTACTGAATTGAAAGCTCTTTAATAGACTTCTCAACAACTCAAAAAGGCCACTTTCTTACTCTTAGAAAGTGGCCTTTTTTTATTCCTAAATCCTATCAATCCGTATCATTTGGGCGTATCCCTAACGGGTCGTGCTTTTCGCTCCAATCTTTTTGCCCCACAACGTCTCGAGTAGACATCAATTCATAAAGGGCAAAAAGGATTTACGCTGCAATCACTTACGCAAAAGAATTACCCACCGCAACAGCCCTACTGCCTTTGCCCAAGAATCAGTTCAAACCCAATTGTCCTCGTCCATTAACTAATTAATGCTCCCTTCAATCTGAGACATCCATTTCTTTATTCTAAAATTTGTTAAGTCGGGCTGATTCTCTTCATCCAAAGCTAAGCCAACAAATACATTGTTCCGCACAGCCATCGATTGCGAGAAATCATAACCATCAATAGGCCATTCACCTACAATTTCACAACCTCTGTTCTGTAGTAAGTCAAAGAGCTTGCCCACCGCATTACAATAACTGTCGGGATATGTTTGTTGGTCGCCACAACCAAATAGAGCAATTGTTTTACCGCTAAGATCTGATACCAAAAGAGTATCAACAAAAGTCTCAAAATCGTCTTGCAAACCACCCACGCCCCACGTGCTAACGCCCAACACTATGGAGTCGAATTGCTCCACTTGGGCCCTACTTAAATTCGAAACACTCATCAAGCTCGCCTCGGGCACAATTTTGGCTATTTTCTCGGCCACAAATTTGGTGTTACCAAGTGATGATCCATATAATATGGCTATTTTCTTCATTATTTTTTCTTTAAAGGTAAACAGTTTTTTTGGTTTTTGGTTCTTATTTTATTGTTGTAACTCGACAGTAGTACATAAATGCTCTATCTTTGTGCCCATTAAAAATATGTGAAATTTAGTTTTTATATTCTTGACTTTTAATATAATATAGAACCATTGATGCATCGTAATATCTATCTTTTGTATGTTATAAAAGTTGC
>JAYVSA010000296.1:0-2119 GCA_043775765.1 Breznakibacter sp.
CTAGCTAAATCTTTTAGATATGCAGCAGGTACAATGCCTAAGAAGGTTTTAAAATCGCTCTTCAAGGCCGATATTTTCATATCCAAATCGTAACCCACAGCAGGCATTCCAAAAGAGCCCTCTACGGTAAGTGGAAGCTGATTAATTGTTAAGAGACCATTTTTAAAGGTAAAAACCATTTTTTGCAAATCAGCCTCAAGCACCGATGAAACAGCAATTTTAGTGTTATTGAAAAACTTAGTGCTATCCATCACCACGGTCATGGCATCAATAGAAGAGTCGAAAGTAAGTTCCGTTACTGAGGCGTGCATATCGCCCTTCATATTTACGTTTAAGCCTTTAAGAAGAGTTGTAAGCGCCATGGTTGCATCGCTGTAACCAACGGTACCGTCTTCAATGGTTATTTTATTCAATTTTACTTTCAACGGTTTTGGTGCAGTAGTATCTACGGGAGCTACCACAGTGTCGGTACTTGCAATAGCAATGTCCCAGTTCGCTTTACCATCCTTATTAACCTTGGCATAAATTTGAGGTTTGATAATAGAAATAGCATTCACCTTTATTTCATCACCGAACACGCTTTTTATATCCACCACAAGAGCAAACTTTTCGAAATAAACCAGCGTATCGCCCTCAAAAGGAGCCTTGTTTATCACTTTTAAGCCCTCTAAAGCCACTTGTAAATTAGGAAAATTCTTTATAAGCGAAAGATCGAGGCTTGCCCAGTCAACCTTGGCATTAATGGTAGTGTTTACCGTTTCCTTAATTTTCTTTTCAATAGTACCCCTAAACATGTAAGGAAGTACCACGAGCAATACCAAAATGAATAGCAAACTGCTACCAATTATCAAAATAGCTTTTTTCATAAAATTATAGTTTTGAATAAGATGAACAAATTTACATGTTTTTTTGGATAGACTATTAGTGAACCGTATTTTAATTAACGAAAGCAAATTAAGTTGCTAGTAATCACTTTGCCTTGCCATTAAAATTAAAACGAATTAACCATTTACAATTAGCTTTAATTCGAGAAAATTAGTTGACAAAAAATAATCAACGAATGTGCGCTAAATAAAAGGGAGTGTAAAATAGATTGTGTAAACAGCTTATAAAAGAGAAATAGAATCAGCCTCGGTCTGGCACTAGAATGAACCAGTGATATTTTTGGAAACACGATTCATAGAACCGAGCTAAGTGAATAGGATCAATTATTGGGTATAACCCCATCTGGAGTGGTATATTAGAGAACTTAATTTTACTATAACATTTACCCCGAGGTCAGGCATCATCAGAAGAAATTATTATTACATTTGATAAGCGCAAGGCGCCTAGCCCATGGGTTCGTGTCAATAAAGTGAATTATTACGTAATTAAATTTCCAAAACAGTAAATAAAGTTTAACTAAAAAAATCTACAAGTATGAATTTATTATTACCATTACTTCTGTCGGCAATTGCCTTCTTTGTTGTTTACCTTATCATTAGTACAAAAGCGTGTCTTAAACAAACAAGTCAACTTCCAAATTCAATATCAATGACATTTTACAATGTGCCAGTTTGGCTCTTTGTATCGTTCTTACTATTCAGTTGTGGCACTATTTCGGTCATCAATCTCACACTCAAACCCGATAGTTTCATTCTTTCCAATGTTGGGGCTTGGCTTCTGGTTGGTGTTGGTTTTATGAGTAATATTAAAAATCCTCTTGTTAAAAAATTTCATGTGTTTGGCGCCTTGTTTGGATTTGCCATCCTGCTCATTGGTTTTTGGGTCGATTACAACATGTGCTACATCACCATTGCAGCAGGAGTTATAATGGCAATTGCAGCAATTGCCCTTCGGAAAAAACAATTTGTTATTTGGGTTCTAGAGATCATTGCCATCACATGCATGTTTGTAGGGTATTCTATTCTTGTTTTAACACCTCAGGTAGGACAACCTCTCTAAGGAATTCTTTTAATGTGTTCGTTCTATTTATACACGAGAACATAAGGATTTATAGGAATGATTATAGACACCGAAAAACATGAAAATCATGGCTACCACCCCTTCAAAACTCAAAATACTATTTGTTTGTTTGGGCAATATTTGTCGCTCACCAAGTGCCGAGGCTGTAATGACC
>JAYVSA010000297.1:0-8334 GCA_043775765.1 Breznakibacter sp.
GGAAAAACCATTGAGCCTATTGTGTTAATTGACAGAACAATAGAAAAACATGATATTCTTATTTCTGAATTAATGATAGATCCATCGCCGTTGGTAAATTTACCAGAAGTAGAATATTTGGAGCTTTATAACCGCACTTCTAATACGTTGTTTTTGGGTAAAATGAAGTTGCAACTCAATGGTAATGAGTATAGTTTGCCAATGGACTCTATTTATGCCCATGAGTTTTTGGCATTAACGAGTTCGGCGGGTGTTAGTGAATTTCAGTCTAAAGGTAGAATTTTAGGAATGACGAGTTTTCCTTCCCTCTCAAATTCTGGGTTTACTCTATTTTTGACTAATGACGTGGGTTGTGTGATAGATGGGTTTTGTTATAATCCCAAAAGTTACGAAGGTTTTAAAACCGAAGGTGGATGGGCTTTAGAGCGACAAAATGGCAATAACATAGCTTTTTCTCCGAGCAATTGGGGTTTTTCTATGGACTTAGATGGCGGAACTCCTGGCGTACAGAATAGTGTATGGAGTTGTTCAGCAAGTGTTGAGCCGTCTGAGCTGTTTAATATAAGTTACTTGTCTGATTCCACGTTTCAGCTAAATTTTACAAAGGAGATGAGTTCTAGTGTTGAGAATATTCAGCTTGTTGCTTCGCCTACAGTTAAAATCAAAAGCGTGAGTTTTTCAGATTCCCTTTATTTGTCAATGGGAGTTAACCTAAAATCACCTATCGACACCAATGTGGTTTATTCGCTCGATTCAATTAAAGGTTTTCTTGATGCAGATGGGTTGCTGGCTGATTTAAAAGCACCTCTCAATTTTGGAAAGCCGGTTATGCCAACACGTGGAAATTTATGGATTAATGAGGTGCTTTTTGATGCGAGTTCTGATGGCGGCGAATTTATAGAGTTCTATAATAGTTCGCCCCGATTGATGGAAACGAACTATTTGCGTTTGAAGTACAATACAGGTAATTTGCTCAAATTATCGGATTTTAATCTGTCAATTTTGCCAAATAGCTATGTTTTATTGATTAATAAAAATCACTCGCCCAAAAACAGTATCGAAAGCAATAAATTAAGTGTTCTTGTGTCAATGGAAGATTTTCCTCAGTTGGCAAATGAAGAGGGAAGTATCACTTTACTTTTGTCCGATGAAACTCTAATCGATTCTATGCATTATGCCTCATCCATGCATCACCCAAGTATAATTAACAAAGAGGACGTTTCTCTTGAAAGGAGTTTTTATGATGGTAATGATAATCTAAATTGTTGGAATTCAGCCTCTTCATCAGCCAATTACTCTACTCCAGGAATGCCCAATTCTAATAAACCAACGGATTATATTTCAAATAGTACAGATTATTTTGTTTTTCCAACAGATTATTTTTCACCCAATAACGACGGTACTCTCGATCGATTTCACATGGTGCGTGGCGAAGGGTGTAAAGATGGTGTTATAACGGTAAAAGTGTTTGACGAGAGAGGAGTTTTAAGGGCTTCAATAACCGAAAATGCCATTGTTTTGCCAAATGAAGAGCTTTATTGGGATGGTTCTAATGGAGATCGTGAAATGTGCGAACCTGGAATTTATGTGATATTGATTACAGGATATAATTCTCGTGGAGAAACGTTTACGTTTAAAAAAATTGCTGTTTTGGCGCCCAAATAATCTAGAATTACGGTTTGCTCTGGGTTACATTTATATATATTCCGTGGCTAAAAAGTAATAGTTTAAATTTGTATAAGAGATTTAAACTATTACTTTTACGAATAATTTAAACATTTATAACAATATTTATTATGAGAAAAAGTCTATTTACAATTTTATTCTGTGCTGTCGCAATTTCAGGATTTGCACAAAAATTTTCTCAAATTTCGGGAAATTTAAAAGCACTAAAAGGTGAAAAGCAGTTTGTAATTGCTTTTGATTACTCCAATATGAATGTTGGTAAAATGACTGAACAAGAGTATCTTGATAAGAAATCAGCCGAAAGCGAAGCAAAAGAGCCAGGCAAAGGTGCGTTATTCATCAAGAATTGGCAAAATGCGAGAAAAGAGCGTTTCGAACCTAGTTTTATAGAATTATTTAACAAAGTGGGAGAAGATCATACAGCTCATGCCGATAAGTCAAATCCAGATGCAAAATATTTAATTACAGTTAGAACTACTTTTACAGAGCCTGGGTTTAATATTGGTATTATGCGTCAACCAGCTTATATAAATGTTGAATATACATTTACTGCTATAAGTGATCCAAGCAAACCAATTGCTGTAATTCAATCTACAAGAATTCCTGGACGCGATGCAATGGGTTATGATTTTGATGCGGCATACAGAATTCAAGAGGGATACTCTAAAGGAGGAAAATCACTTGCTGTTTATTTAGCAAAACAAATTTGGAAATAATAGAATAATCGATATTTAGTAAAAAAAGCCAGACCTGCGAGTCTGGCTTTTTTTATGGAGTATAATCCCAGATTTCTATTGTGGATTCTGGTTAAATTTTATTTTTCCATCTATCTAAGCGTTTCATTCCACGAGTAAAGAGCCAAGCAATGAATCTGTTGTGTCCACCTTCAATCATCTTTTGGCGACAAAACTCTTGAAATTCTTCAACCGATGTT
Organism: Breznakibacter sp.; assembly: GCA_043775765.1. Taxonomy (GTDB): domain Bacteria; phylum Bacteroidota; class Bacteroidia; order Bacteroidales; family Marinilabiliaceae; genus JAGPHP01. Next base: position 2,621 of record JAYVSA010000297.1, read on the forward strand.
CCAGTGTATCTGAAAGCACCATTGTCGTAGCAATAACTGCAATAATTGAGGTTTTTAGAACCATCTGCATTAGTACCACCTCCTTGCTGGTCTTCCTTCATGGGCATACCGCAACTTTGACAATTTTTCTTTTTCTTTTCCATGACCCAAATATTTTATAAGTACCTTAAAGTTAATAAATTGAGTGCAATTTCCAAAGAACGTTATTAAATAAGTTCGTTTATTAACTCACGATTTTTGTTCTCGATGGTGGCAAATATATTGTTCTCAAACTCTTTAAACCCATTTTTATCTTTACTATAAATTATTTTTCCATTTTCGAGATAGTGCATAAAATCGCACAAATTGGTAAGTGTTTCAATGATATGAGAAGTGATGATAATGGTTTTGTTGCGCTCTTTTAGCCGTAATAAAATTTGGCGAATGATGCGACATGTTTCAATATCCAATCCATTAAAAGGTTCATCTAAAATAATGATGGGTTTATTTTGCTTCATTATTGCCATAAAGGCCAGTTTCTTCTTCATACCCGTTGAATAATCATCTATAACAGTATCCAGAGGAAGAATAAAGAGTTGATTCCACTTTTCAATATCGTAGTTTTCATACTTAAAGAGAGTCAGAAACTCTCGTCCTGTAATGTTCGAATAGAAAAAATTTTCTGTTTCTAGGAAGGAGATCTCCTTTTTCGTGAGTTTTTTGTTGTTGTGAGAAATGGTTCCTGCATTGATGGTCTTTAAACCGTAAATCGAATAGAGAAGTGTTGTTTTACCTGCACCGTTTAACCCTACCAATCCATGTATTTTATTCCCTTCGAGTGAGAGATTGAGAGAATCTATGACATTTTCGCCTTTCGTGTATGAGACGATTAAGTTCTCAATTGTAATCATTCAGATAAAATTTTAGGTTTGATTGTGCTTTAAAATAGAAACGAACCGTTAGAATCCACATAATTGGCAGAAAGAATATGGGCATTAAAAGGCTTAGAAATGCTATATTTTTAAATACTTGGCTGCCATTAATTTGATTATTGGCTTTATAGAATGCGTACTTAAGAAGTATGAGATAACCGAGAAATGACAATAAAATAAATAATTCTACAAGTGGAATATACCATAACCGTAAATTAAAGAACAGATAAGGAATAATTAATGGCATTATAAATAGTACAAAAAGGAATAATTGCGTCTGGAGCTTATGTAAAACAAAGTCATGCTCTCCTTTTTGAAACAGTAAAATCAATTGCAATGGTTCTCCTTTTTCGTAGAACGTAGAGATTAATATTCCAAGAATAAATATCACTACGGGAACAAATGCTGTAAGATAAGAGGTTATAAGTCCAAATGCCCAAAGAAATAATAAAAATGGGAGCATGCTTCTGCTTCCGCTTTTCCACTCAAAACAAGATGAAGGAATTAATTGTTGAAAAACAGTATTTCTGCTTCTGCGTTCTATTTTAAAATCAATATTTACAATTGCCGCTATTGCTATTAAACTCCCAATAATTGACAGTCCTTGAGCATGAATTAAGAGTGATAAAAAGAGCGGAAGTGCTAGTAAAACATACTCAACAAACAAGATTTGTTTAAAGCTGTGGAAGTGTATTTTTAGGAACTCTTTGTCGGGGCGTTGAAATTGAATTAGAGCAACAAGCACTATATATAAGAATGAAATATAATAGGCATTGGGTGCTTGAACGGTTGCTTTAAAAAGAGCAAAGAAGGTAAAACCAATTATGGATAGGAGTATGCTGAAACGGAAGAGTCCAATGCCTTTGGTCGCTCGTATTGCTTGTTTGAATCGAATTTTAATTAGTTCTCTTATCATTATTAAAAGGATAAGTGTGCGAGAAAATTTTGCTTTTATTCTGGTCGTAGGCCTATTTTATAAGCAAATTTACATTCAATTAGTTGCAGATAAATAGCTAGGAGCTAGACTCGTTCTTGAGAAAGAGATGATAAATAGCAAAAAGAGACGCCATAAAAGGACGTCTCTACAAATATTCAAGGTTAAAACTTCTTGAATCCAATAATCTCTCTTACCTCTTTGATGCGTTTGGCTGCACTTTCATGCGCTTTATCTCTACCCATGGCAACCACTTTTGATAAATAAGCTTCGTTACTCTTTATATCGTTGATTTTATTGCGAATAGGATCTGTGAATAGAACAATATCTTCAGCTAATTGCTTCTTAAAATCGCCGTAACGAATCTCGCAACTATTCCATTTATCGGTAAAATAATCAACAGTGTCGGGAGTTGAAACGACATTCATAATGGTGAATAGGTTTTGAATAACCTCTGGCATAGGAGAGTTTGGAGTAACTGGACCTGTATCGGTAACTGCTTTCATTACCTTTTTGCGAATAGATGCAGGATCTTCTGCCAAGAAAATACCATTGCCTTCCGATTTTCCCATCTTTCCCGAGCCATCTAACCCAGGAATTTTGATGAGAGACTCACCGTAGTTAAAGGGTTGAGGAATAGGGAAATAGTCAACGTTATACATATTGTTAAAACGTTGAGCAAACTTGCGAGCCATTTCTAAATTTTGCTCCTGGTCTTTACCAACGGGCACTTTTTGAGCATGGTGTATAATAATATCGGCACACATTAAAACCGGATAGGTAAGAAGACCTGCATTGACGTTTTCTGGTTGTTGACGCGCCTTTTCTTTAAATGAAGTGGTGCGCATGAGTTCGCCGAGGTAAGCATTCATGTTGAGTAATAGCGTAAGTTCCGCAATTTCGGGAATATCACTCTGCACGTAGATGGTCGATTTCTCAGGATCTAAACCTGTTGCCAAATATTCGGCCAATACGGTGCGCACATTATTATGCAAATCATGTGGCGTTGGATGGGTAGTAAGTGAGTGGTAATCAGCAATAAAGAAGTAGCAATTAAACTCTTCCTGCATTCGTAAAAAATTCTTTACTGCACCAAAATAGTTGCCCAAATGCAAATTTCCTGTTGGGCGAATTCCACTAACTACTGTTTCCATTTAATTGTAATTTTAAAAAGTTGAGCAAATATATTAATTTTTTACTCCAAAGCTGTCTATACACGTCATTTCTATCGTCTTAACTTTTAATTTTGAAGATGTTTATAGTTCATAGACTTGTAGTATTTGGGTTTCATTAATGAAATGAATTTGTACTTCTTTACAAATTTGAACTATTGTAAAAGTCATAGGCGGTGCTTTTATCTTAATTTCAAATTAAAGTGTTTGTATTAATTAAAATAAGCTAATTTTATGATTATTAGAATTTACATAAAAGACATCAACTCATGAAGAAGGCAATTTTGAAGGCTTGTTATGATATTTTAGAGAGAACTAAAATTACCAGAATAATGAACTTTTGCCTTGCGTCTAAGATTATTTTGGAGACGACAAAGACGTTGGAGTCGGAGTTTGATCAAACGTATTTAAGGATTACAACCGTTGCAAAATCTCAAATTCTATTCGGGAAAAATGTAGGTTCCATCCATTTTCAGTCGGGCTACTGGGAGGAAGATAATTTTGATTATTGCGTTTTAAGATCTCTTTGGGTGCATCCACTTATTAAGGGAAGAGGTATTGGCACTAGACTGGTAAAACAATGTATTGTAAATGCTCAAATGTCGGGTTTTAAGACTATTATTTTAACCTGTTCTCCAACGAATTCCATAGCCATATCAGTTTATGAAAAATCGGGTTTCTTGCATTTATCTGATTTATCTAAATTCGAAGCTTTTCAAAATGAATTAAGCTTTGCAGAGGAGCACGATGGCGTTTCATATATCTGTTTTTGGTTAAAATTATCATCCTAATACTTTTGGGTATTATCTCCATAAAATTAATAACATGTTTAGTTTCAAGAACGATTATAGTGAATTGTGTCATCCCGCCATATTAGAGGCTTTATCAAAAGCCAACCAATTCCAACATGAAGGGTATGGATTGGGTTTTTATTGCCAACAAGCTCGGGAGCATATCAAGAATGAACTTCAAAGTCAAACGGCTGAAATTCATTTTGTTACTGGAGGAACACAAGCAAACCTTCTTGTTATAAGCGCTCTTCTTCGTCCTCACGAATCTGTTATTTCTGCCCAAACAGGTCATATTACCATTCATGAAGCAGGTGCTATTGAAGCTACTGGGCATAAGATAAATACGGTAGAAACAACCGATGGAAAGCTTACTCCCGCTCAGGTTCAGTACGTTCTGGATAATCATCAAGACATTCCGCACCAAGTAAAACCTAAGTTGGTTTATATTTCAAATTCTACGGAGATTGGTACCATTTATCTTAAGTCGGAACTGGAAGCGTTATTTCGTTTTTGTAAATCAAAAGGTCTCTATCTTTTTCTCGATGGCGCTCGTTTGGGTTCTGCCTTAACCGCTTCGAACAATACACTTTCCCTTGCCGATATTGCCCGATTAACCGACATATTCTACATAGGTGGCACAAAAAATGGTGCACTATTGGGAGAAGCCATTGTTATTAATAATTCTCAAATACAGGAAGATTTTGGGTATCATGTAAAACAACGTGGAGCACTATTGGCTAAAGGCGAACTTATTGGTATTCAGTTTTTAACACTGTTTCAAAATAATCTTTACTTTAATTTAGCTGGCAATGCTAATGAAATGGCAACTCAACTTACAAACGCTTTTTTGCAGAGAGGATATTCATTTTTAACGCCCTCTACAACGAATCAGATATTTCCTATTTTGCCCAATACACTTATTGAGAAACTTACGGTTAACTACGCCTTTTATATTTGGCAAAAAATAAGTGATACGCACTCGGTTATACGTTTGGTAACCTCTTGGTCAACCCCCAACGAGGTTGTAAATAAGTTTATAAATGAATTAGATATATTGTCAAAGCCATAATTGTTAATCCTATTTTTGTATCTGATTTCTAAGCTTTTATGAAAGATAAAAACTCAAATATTCATCTTTTAGCTGGTGATTTGGTTATTCTACCAAATACTGAAGGAATTATTTCTACTTTATTGGGTTCATGCGTCGCAATCATTTTCCATGTTCCAAACAAAGTGTCCATGGCTTGTCATGCTCTGTTACCACATCCAAAAAGTAATTTTGATATTTGTGGTTCTAATTGTCCAAAACCATGTGAGGAAGTAAGGGGAGCAATGAGTGAATACAGATATGTTACTTGCTCCATTAAGCGAATGATTTCAGAATTACAACGTTTACATATTCATCCTTCTCAGGTTCATGTTTCACTGATTGGAGGAGCCAATGTTTTAGACTTTGTGAATGAGGAGACAATTGGAGTTCAGAATATTAGAACTGCGCGCGAGATGCTTCAAAGTTGTGGATTTACCATTAGGCGAGAGCATACTGGCGGGATTAATGGATGCAATGTGGTATTCCATACTTCAACGAATACTCTTTTAATAAAAGTTCATGGAGGATCTAGTGCTTTTGAGTTAGGAGATAATTTCTCTGCGAGTTTTCAACCCAGAAGCAATGCTCAAAGAAATGACGAATTGCATTTGAAACTAAAAGAGGAACTAGATAAACTAAAAAATCATTTCAATAAATAGATTAAATGATCTATTGCTGCAAGTTTGAACCTGTAACCAGTTGTTTGTATGTTTGTTCAGAATGAAATTTTAACCGCTTTAAAAAAGGGACTTGGCATAAACGGTAAGATAGATAACTGCACCAAATCTTATGGCACGTCCAATAAAAGAGGTGAGG
>JAYVSA010000298.1:0-4243 GCA_043775765.1 Breznakibacter sp.
CTCGCGCCGAATCGTAGTCGTAATCGTGGTTCCCGAGAATGGCGAGGACACCGTCGCGAGCATGCAGACCGCGGAGCGCGTCCGTCATTCGAGGGAGTGCCCACTCGTACAGCCAGCGCGAGATCGTGCGAAGCCGCGAGTGGGAGAGCGCGTAATCGCCGAGCATGACGGTGAGATCCGGCGTGGCCCGGTTTGCAAGACGAATGGCGTGCGTAAGGAGCCGTCCGGGGAGGATCGTGCCGCCGTAATGCAGATCGCTCAGCACCGCGATCGTGTACCCCTCCAGCTCGTGATTCAACTCGCGGACCGGCGCATCGATGCGTGTGCAGCGAAGGGTGATCGGCGCCAGCAGTACATCAAAAGTTCTTCCAATTGTTATTCATGGCGATGCTGCTATAGCGGCGCAAGGCGTTGTTTATGAGGTTGTTCAGATGGCGCAACTTCCAGGTTACAAAACGGGGGGAACAATCCATATTGTTATAAATAACCAAGTTGGTTTTACCACAAGTTATTTAGAGGCTCGTTCGAGTACTTATTGTACCGATATTGCTAAAGTGACTCGCTCTCCAGTTTTTCATGTGAATGGAGATGACTCTGAGGCAATGATTTACGCTTTGGAATTGGCAATGGAGTTCCGTCAGCGCTTCGAGTCAGATGTGTTTATCGACATATTATCTTATCGTAAATATGGGCACAATGAGGGTGATGAGCCACGTTTTACTCAGCCTACACTTTATAAAATTATTTCAACTCATCCAAATCCTCGAGATATTTATGGTAAAAAGCTTATAAATCAAGGTGTTGCTACCGAGGGTGAATTGAATGGGATTCAGGCAAAGTTTGAGCAAACGCTCGAAGAACATTTAGTTGCATCTTCTAAAATTGAAAAAGTTGTAATTCAGCGCTTTTTAAACGATGTTTGGAGCAAATATAAATATGCTGAGAATGCCGATGTTTGGAAAACGGCTGATACCACATTTCCAAAAGATAAACTACTTTACTTGGCCGAAAGGGTTAACCATTTGCCTGAAGATAAGAGTTTTATACAAAAAGTATATAAGATTATTGAAGATAGAAAAAAACTTATTTCCGAAAATAAAGTTGATTGGGCAATGGCCGAACTTCTGGCCTATGCAACACTTGTGACTTCTGGCTATCCTGTTCGTTTAAGTGGTCAAGATGCCGAACGGGGAACTTTTGCGCATAGACACTCTGCTTTTACAGTTGAGGATATGGATGAGAAGGTTAAGCCACTTCAAAATATTGAGCCAAATCAGGCCAAATTTGAGGTTTACAATTCGCTATTGTCAGAATATGGTGTTCTTGGTTTTGAGTATGGTTATGCACTCGGAACACCGTTTGGCTTGAATGTTTGGGAGGCTCAATTTGGCGATTTTGCTAATGTGGCTCAGGTTATGTTCGATCAATATATTTGCAGTGCCGAGGAAAAGTGGGGGTTGATGAATGGATTAGTTATGTTGTTGCCTCATGGTTTTGAAGGACAAGGCCCTGAGCACTCGAGTGCTCGCATGGAGCGTTATTTGGCATCTGCGGTAAAAAATAATATCCAAGTAGTGAACATTACTTCTCCTGCTAACTATTTCCATCTTTTACGACGTCAGGTGTTGCGCGATATTCGTATTCCGCTTATCGTTTTCTCTCCAAAAAGTTTGTTGCGCCATCCTTCTTGTATATCTTCAGTTGATGATTTGGCAACAGGTTATTTTCAAGAAGTTATTGATGATATAGATGTCGATGTTAAGAATGTAAAGAGGGTAGTGCTGTGTACTGGAAAAGTCTATTTCGATTTAGTAAAACGTAAGCAGGAGCTCGATGTAAAAGATATAGCTATTATTAGAGTTGAGCAAATTAGTCCATTTCCAAAAGCACAATTAGAGGCTATTTTTGCAAAATACGATAAGTCAATTTTACATTTGTGGGTTCAAGAGGAGCCTAAAAATATGGGTGCTTGGAGTTATGTAAACAAAGAGGCGCCTGAGTTTCATTTGGTGCCAGTAGCGCGCTTATCAAGTGCCAGTCCAGCAACAGGTTTGAGCGGTTTACATAATTTAGGACAGTTAGAAATTATTGATAAAGTATTTAAGGAGTGTCATTGCGAATTGAAAAACAAATATTGTGATTTACAATGTGTTGAAGGAAAAACGCGCGATGAAGTTCTTAAAACGCATCGTAATATTGGAAAATCGCATCGCTTTTTAGATTAATAAATATAATATAAGGTTAAAGCATTAAACTTATGATAGTTGAGATAAAAGTACCCACACCTGGTGAGTCAATTAATGAGGTTGAGATAGCATCATGGAATGTAAAAGATGGCGACATTGTTACAAAAAACCAAGAGCTTGCCGAAATCGAATCCGATAAAGCATCGCTCTCAATTGTTGCCACCGAATCGGGTAAAATAAAGATTATAATTCCTGTTGGTAGCGGCGTAAAGGTAAACTCGGTGGCTTGTACTATTGATACAGCTTTCGCCTCTGAAGTTACAGAAATAAAAGTAGTTACGCCCACAGAAAAACCTAAAGCAGAAGTCGTAGAAGTTTCCAGAAAAGAGGAGAACGCAACAGTTAGTGACGAACTCAAGAATGTAAAAATTTCACCAGTTGCTAAGGCAATTATGGATGATAATAAGCTGTCGGTTGAAGATATTATTAATGGACTTAAGCGCATCTCAAAAGAGGAGGTAGAGGCCGTTGTTGGAGCGAGTAAAGTGGTTATTAAGAAGGAAACTCAGCCAAGAGCTGAAAGTCGCCAAAAAATGACCTCTCTGCGTAAGAAACTAAGTGTACGTTTAGTTGCTGTAAAAAACGAAACCGCAATGCTAACCACTTTTAATGAGGTGGATGTTACTAAAATAAAAGAGATTCGCGCAAAATATGGCTCTGAGTTTGAAAAGAAATTTGGAACTAAACTGGGCTTTATGTCCTTCTTTATTAAGGCATCTGCGGTGGCGTTAACTCAATTTCCAGTTGTTAATTCAATGATTGACGGTGAAGAGATTGTAACACCAAATTATGTTGATATTGCAGTGGCTGTTTCAACTCCCAAAGGGCTTATGGTACCAGTAATTCGCGATGTGGCGAACCTTTCGCTAGGACAAATTGAGATTGAACTTAAAAACTTGGCCATAAAGGCGCGTGATGGTAAACTTTCGTTGGCTGAAATGACTGGGGGAACTTTTACCGTAACCAATGGTGGCGTTTTTGGATCGATGCTTTCTACGCCTATTATAAACCCGCCACAATCGGCTATTTTGGGTATGCATAATATTGTTGATAGGGCGGTGGTTGTGGATGGGAAAATTGTGGTGCGCCCAATTATGTACCTCGCGCTCTCTTACGATCACCGAATTATTGACGGTAAAGATTCAGTTGGCTCTTTGGTTCGTATTAAAGAGCTTCTCGAAAATCCTATAAAATTACTTTTAGATGGCAAAGACCCAGATAAACTTTTACTTGAATTATAGTGTAAAATAGATAATATTATACAAAAAAAGCTTCCTGTTTTGGAAGCTTTTTTTGTACAGTAAATGATTGTAGATAAATAAATTATCTTATTCTATTTAAAGACTTTATCAAATCATTATCTTTTTTTATGGAGATGTAAGCTAGTACAAGAAAAACAACTGAAATTAAAGGGAAAATAGCCGTGATGCTATATGAAATGGTGCCATTTATTTTAGTGGCAATAGATAATGCTAAAAAGTAGGCAAAAACCATTATGCCAAGATTTAGAATGACGCTTACAATGGTTATTCTCATTTGCAAAACTCTTTTCTTATACGATGCAATTGTTGTAAGTAAAAGCCCAGTTACAAATCCACAAATTAAACTAAAAAAATAGGTGTTGATTTGACTTGGAATTTCAGGATTTTTAAGGTTGGTAACACTTCCCGTTGAAAGGAGGTAAATAACCTCATTACTGGAAATGGTGGCTATTGTTGTAAATGAAAATATTGCCGTAAAGATAACCGCTAAAGCAATATAAATGGTCTGAACTCTTTGGATCATAGTGTTGTTTTTTTGCCAAAAATAGGAAGAATTTAGTTTGATTTATCCATCAAATCGTTAAATTTACCAGTGATATTAATTTTATCTAAAAATTTTATTGTAATTGTGTGATTAAGAGGCATATTGAAGATTCAGAGCTTATCATAAATCCAGATGGATCGGCATTTCATTTGCACCTCAAGCCAGGTGAAGTGGGCGATTTAGTAATCCTT
>JAYVSA010000299.1:0-6849 GCA_043775765.1 Breznakibacter sp.
CTCCACCAAATCCCTATTTTCCAACCTCAGCATCCTTTTGTTTCTCCTCAATTTTCTCCTGAGCCTCTGCTTTCTTCTCGGCCGCTTTACGGTCTTTGCGCTTAAAGTAACCTCGCAACAAGAAATTATCCTTCGCCGCTTTCATATTCTCATCCAACCCCTTGCTGCTTGCCTTGAGGTTAACAATGGTTTGGTTAATGTTTTCGGCAATGGTGGTATCTTTTATCAAGCGCCCCAACGTGCCTTTTCCGCTATTAATTTCGCTCATAATTTGCGAAAGTTGTAACGATATATCTTCGGCGTTATAGGCGGTAATTTCAATACTCTGCATAATGGCGTCAATCTCTATTGGTTCAACCGACTCAATTTTGCCACCATCGGTAATCAACTCTCCACTGGGCGAACCTTGCGAAATCATCATCACCTTATCGCCAATAATACCTGCCGAGCCAATGGTGGCCTTGCTGTCTACTTTAATAAACGGCATCACATCTTTGCGTAAATTCATGGTTACCAATACGGTAGTGTCGTTAACTATGGTTATTTGATCTACCGTGCCCACATTAATACCCGAAAAGCGGACATTACTTCCAACCATCAAACCACTTACATTATTAAACTCAGCTTTGATGTTGAAAATGGGGTTGAACATATTTTTTTGCTTGCCAATTAAAAAAATAGCAACAAAAAAGAGTGCCAATCCAACAATGATGAAGAGGCCTAAACGCAATTTAAATTTTGGGGTATGCGTATCCATGATTTTTAGGTATTAGTTAATGTTTTAGATAAAGAATGCCTTTATCTCACTGTCATCTGATGTTTCAAACTCCTTGAGCACACCTTCTTTATATACTTCGCCATCTTTAACCATTATAACTCTATCGGCTGTGGCTCGTGCGCACTCAATATCGTGGGTAATGATGATGGACGATGTTTTGTAAGTTTTTTGTATTTGGTTGATGAGATCACTTATCTCGCCCGATGTAATAGGATCCAATCCCGTTGTAGGCTCATCGTAAAGTAAAATCATGGGATCTACCACAATGGTACGCGCCAAGCTGATTCGTTTTCGCATACCGCCCGAGAGCTGAGATGGCATTTTGTCTATGGCATCTGCAAGTCCAACCTGCTCGAGCGCTTCACTAATTTTGGTGGTTATTTGAGCGTCAGTCAAATCCGTTTTATGTCGTCTTAAAGGAAATTCAAGGTTCTCGCGAACCGTCATGGAGTCGTATAAAGCACCACTCTGAAATAGAAAACCTATTTTCTTGCGCATTTCCGATAAAGCGTTGCTGTCGGCACTATTTACATCCTCGCCAAAAATCTTTATGGTGCCACCATTGGCCTGAAGTAACCGTACAATGCACTTAATAAGTACCGATTTACCTGAGCCCGAACGCCCCATCACAACTAAGTTCTCACCCTCATAGAGGTTAAGCGATATATCTTTCAAAACGGGCTGTGCGTCAAATCCCATTTTAAGGTTCGATACCTCGATAACGGCTTTTTTAGAATCTGATTTTATCTCATTTTTCATAACTCTCTATATCATATCGGTTATCTGTACCGCAATTAAATCTACCACAATTACTAAAAGCGATGCCAACACAACGGCCGAATTAGCTGCAATACCAACACTTTCGGTACCACGTCCGGCGGTGTAGCCTTTATAACTGCCAACGATGCCAATGGTTAAACCAAAGAAGAACGATTTAATAACGGCGGGTAAAAAATCAATCATATCAATGTGGGCAAATGCTTGCGAAAAAAAGAGTACAAACGTTACATCGCCCTTTATATTAGCACCCGCCCAGCTACCTAAAATGCCTAAAGCATCGGAGTAGATAACCAAAAGTGGAATCATGAGCGTAGCCGCTAAAACACGAGTTACAACCAAATATTTCATGGGGTTGGTACTCGAAACTTCCATGGCATCTATTTGCTCGGTTACCTTCATGGAGCCCAGCTCGGCGCCAATGCCCGAGCCAATTTTGCCCGCACATATTAGCGAAGTAATTACGGGTCCCATTTCGCGCATAAGTGAAGCGGTTACCATACCCGGAAGCAGTGAAACGGCACCAAAATCGACCAAAACAGGGCGAGATTGTATGGTTAGCACCAATCCCATAATGATGCCTGTTATAGATATGAGAGGCAGTGTTTTAACACCTATTTGAAAACATTGTCGGGCAAACTCTTTAAACTCAAATCCACCTGAGAATGTGGCCTTAATCACCTCCCATATAAAAAGGGATAGACTAGCAACCTCCGCAAAGAAATGACTCACGTATTTGTACTTTTCGGGTATCGGAATAGCTACTGATTGTTTTTTCATTAGTTCGGAATTAGGTTCGAAATTTTATTAAAAATCACCGTTCTACACCTAAATGTCAACGGTGATTTTTACTTTAGGAAATGCTCTAAAGCGACTTCAAAATGTCGTGCATCTGCTCTTTTGTTTTGCCTAATTTTACTTGCAAACGTCCAAGCATCTCATCTTTCTTGCCTTCAACAAACATTAAATCGTTGTCGGTAAGCGTTGCAAATCGTTGTTTGAGTTTACCTTTTTGCTCGTTCCATTTTCCTTCTAACTCTGTTAAATTTGCCATGATATTGTGTGTTAAGTGAATAAAAAATCAATAACACAAAGTACGACCATTTGAAGCCGTGACGTGTTACACAACTATGGCCATTAGTTACATTATTCACAGATTGAGGTTAAGTGGGAATAGTGAATTAGGAGTATTTGAATAGTTTTTGGTAGTCATTAATTGTCAATTTATTACATCATTAAAAGATTACTTCGCTCATTTTTAGCCCGTTCATAATACCGGAATTGTATTTATATCAATTTTCAATTATATTACGTTTCTATTTCTAAAATTATTCCTATTCCTATGTTTCATTTCAAAATTCTTTACGTTCACGGATTAGGTTCAAGCAGCCAATCATCTACGGCACAACAGTTGAAAACCCATCTGCCATCTGTTTTAGACGATAGCTTTGAACTTTTCTCACCTGATATACCAGAATTACCAAGTATTGCAATACCTTTTATAGAGTCATTTGTACACAACAATTCTATTGATTTAGTAATTGGCTCATCTCTCGGTGGGTTTAAAGTATTGAATTCAAAATTTTCAACCCATGTTAACGTGTTGGTTATTAATCCTGTAATTGATTTCAATGCCACTCAAATTGAAACATCTCAATCTCTCGTAGAGCTTTACAATGAAGGAATTACCATTTTCGAAAAATATAAAGCAAATCACCTAATACACCCACAATCCAAAAAAAAGGTTGTATTTATTGGTCTTTCCGATGAAGTACTAGATAGTAATAAACAATTAGAGGCACTTAACGCCTATTACTTGAGTAATGGCACAAATAGTGAATTGATTGAATTGCCAAACGAAGGCCATAAATTATCAGAAGATACAATAAGGTTAGTTGTTTGCCCAGTAATTGCAACTATTTTGCTATAGCCACCAATCTTATAAGCTCCCATAATTTGGTGCTACGTCTATTCCTGTAAAGAAAATTTGATATATTTACACGGCAATTATTGTTATCTCCAAAAACCATGAGACTCTTATATGAGTACTACTATTTCAAAGTTATTAAAGGCTTATAATAATCGTGACTTTGCGACACAGGAGGTTGCCCGTTTTACTTTTTTTACTACAATTGGTTTTGCTGCTATTCTTGGTTTACTTTTGTTATATATTTTCCTAATATCCCTTTTCGCACCCAATGATCAACAATATGCCGCTTCTGCCGTATCTTTTATTCTAGGTTCACTCCTCTTTATTTTTCTATGTTTGTTCTTGGTTGTTAAAGGGTATTATTTACTGGCGAATCACATCCTTTTTTCCTCATCTTTTATCATTGTTTGGTTGGTTATGTGGACAGAGAATACTGACGTTCTCTCAAGGTTCGATACTATTGTTTTTATCTTCTCCATTTTCACCGTTTTACCACTGCTTATTAGACGAAGTTGGTTTGTTATTTTGTACCTCGTTATAAATGGTGTTATTGCTTGCTTTTTTGTACTATCGTTTAAAAGCAAGTTGGCTATTTCCGATGCTGCTACCCGAGATTTTATGAGCGATACCATTTTTGCTCTAATTATAAGTGCGTTTGGAAGTTATTCGGCTTATATTATAAACGAAAGAATTCTAAAGCATTCATTAGCCGACATAAAAACCAGAACAGAAGCCGAAGAAGCACTTCTGAAAAGTGAACTCCGATTCTCCGATTTAACCAACATGTTGCCCCAACCAGTTTATGAAACAGACCAAACTGGACGAATTATTTATGCAAATGCAAATGCTTATCAAACATTTGGTTATACTCACAGCGACCTTTCGCTTGGTTTAACAATGAGTGATCTTATTATTGAGGACGATAGAGAAAGAGCAGCCCAAATTATACATGAAATTGCGCAAGGAACCTATTTTAATGGAAACTTTTACACTGGTTTACGAAAAGATAAATCGACCTTTCCTGTCCAAGTTTTTACCAATTTGATATTTGAAGATGGCATATTTAAGGGGTTTCGTGGTGTTATTTTAGATATAACGGATCGTATTGCTGTTGAGGAGAAACTTAAATCTAGTCGCGATCAATTTCAGTCCTTAGTCTCAAATATCCCTGGTACAGCTTACCGAAGCCTTTACGATGAATATTGGACCATGCTCTATATAAGTGAAGATATCGAGCGCATCACGGGTTATCCTAAAGATGATTTCATCAATAATAAAGTGCGCAGTTTCGCAAGTATCATATACCCAGAAGATAATTTAAGACTTGATCAAATAATAGTAGATGCCATTCGCGATAATGTCACTTGGGAAATTGAGTATCGAATAATTCATAAAAATGGTCTCTTAAAGTGGGTCTCAGAAAAAGGTCGCGCCATTCTCAACGAGGAAAATGAGGTTGTGTTTTTCGATGGAATAATTGTTGATATCACCTACAAAAAGGAGATTGAAGATGAGCTCCAAAGTTATCGTCACCATCTCGAATACTTGGTTCAAATGCGCACTCTAGAGTTTGAAAGAGCAAATAGTGAGTTGGCGCATATAAATTCTCAACAAATAGCTCAGCGCAAAGAGTTAGAAGATGTATTAAATAACCTAAAGGATGCGCAAGCCAGACTCATTCAATCTGAAAAGATGGCTTCACTGGGTGTTTTAGTGGCGGGAATTGCTCACGAAATCAATAATCCACTTAATTTCATAAACGCTGGCGCTATTGGTCTTGATGGCTATATTAACGATAATCTCCAAGAGCATGCAGAAGAGTTAAATCCTCTACTTCATGGTATTCAAGAAGGAGTTAAACGTGCTGCCGATATTGTTACAAGCCTCAGTCATTACAGTCGTCGTACGGATAATCTTTTTGTTGAATATGATTTGCAACTCATCATTGATAATGCTCTGATAATGTTGCAAAGTGAGCTTAAAAATCGTATCGATGTAGTTAAAAATTACCATTCAGAACCTCTCGTATTAAGCTGTAATGAAGGGCGTATACACCAGGTATTCTTAAATATTCTTGTCAATGCAGCACAGTCAATCACAGACAAAGGTACTATAACTATCACAACATCAATTCATAATAATATGGCTGTTGTTGAAATTGTCGATACTGGTTGTGGCATACAACCCGAATCCCTCTCAAAAATAACCGATCCATTTTACACCACCAAACCTCCTGGAAAAGGCACTGGACTCGGACTATCAATATCTTACAACATAATACTTGAACACCAAGGTGCCTTGCGTTACATTTCGCAACCAAACCATGGAACCACAGCAATAATAACTTTACCAGTCTCAATAACCAACTAGAATCTCCGTAACGAATTGTTACAAAAGCAGGATACCTATTTTCTCAACTTATTATCGCTCTGTTAGTGAGTAAATAAACGTGCGTGTGATATAAAAACATCAGTCTTATTTAGCACCTGCAAAGCGGTTGTGCTATGAA
The DNA here is from genome assembly GCA_043775765.1 of Breznakibacter sp. Taxonomy (GTDB): domain Bacteria; phylum Bacteroidota; class Bacteroidia; order Bacteroidales; family Marinilabiliaceae; genus JAGPHP01. Next base: position 5,995 of record JAYVSA010000299.1, read on the forward strand.
CTTGCGTTAATATAATTGTATATAAATAAGATACTTAGCCTTGTTTATTGTCACTAAAGCATCTTGAAATTGATTTGGTCAATAAAATCATTATTGCAATATCTACAATCAATACTGAATCTTTAGCAACACCCAGAATAATATTCACCTTTCATTAATATAGGCAATCAAAGTATACACAACACATGTGAATAATGTAACTATATGAAAAAGTTGTGTAACAACCGAGGTGGTAAAGAGCCCTAACTTGCCTAAGTGTTAATTAAGACACAAACCTAAAAATAAGATGATGAAAAAAAGTATTGGAATCCTAGTTACAACTGCGTTTGTAGCAGGTAGTATAATAATCAGTTGTCAAACCTCAGCAGAAAAAGTTTCAGATGCAAAAGAGAAAGTTTCAGATGCAAAAGTAGACGTAGTGGTAGCACGAAATGAACTAAATACTCTGGTTATTGACACATTAGCTGACTACAACAAAACGAAACAGTTATATGAAACAAGAATTAAAGATCAGGAGAAGTTTTTGGCCGACTTTAAGTTGAAAATTGCAAACGAAAGACAAGATGTTAAAGAGAGCTACGAAATTCAAATGGCAGCCATCGAGAAAAAGAACAATGAGATGAAGAGCAGATTGGAAAATTTTAAAGATGATGGAAAAGAAAGCTGGTCATCGTTTAAAACAGAGTTTAATCACGACATGAACGAATTGAATGATGCCTTTAAAGATTTGACTATTAACAATAAAAAATAGATACAAACTAACCAACAATTGAGCATACAAACTAACAAGACGATAATGATAAATAGAATTGCAACAACCATTATAGCAGTAACTCTCGGATTTACTGCTATAAC
>JAYVSA010000300.1:0-1944 GCA_043775765.1 Breznakibacter sp.
AGTTGGCGTGTGCAAATATGCGACTTTTTAATTTTGCATCAAAAAAATAAGTATCTCCTCCAGTAAAAACTACACGAAGATTTGAAAATTTAACCTCACCTTCACTTATTAAGCCATCAACTTCATGAACTACGCCATTTAACACGCCATTTTTTATCGCATCAACGGTAGTTTCTCCTATTAGAGAGAATTCTAAAGATGGCTCAATTAATGGTAAACGTTTTGTAAACGTATTTAGTGCCTTAAAACGCATATTTATTCCTAATGAGATGTTCCCGCCAAGATATTCATTTTTACTATTAACGAAATCGTAGGTTATGGCAGTTCCTGCATCTATAATCAACAAGTTCTCATTTGGGTATAAAATAACGGCTCCTGCCACAGCTGCTAACCTATCTAGGCCAATTGTATGAGGGGTTTTATACAAATTAGTAAACGGTAACGGAGTTGTTTGATTAAACTCCAGAAGGATCGATTTATTGGCAGAAAAGAGGGCAATAATCTCATTTGAAAGTGGAACACCAACACTGGCAACGATAATATTTGTAATTTTGTGAATGCCAAAGAGTTGTTCAAAAAATGTTTTTTGTGAAGATGGAATAATTCCGACTTCTATTATTTGGCTTTTATTAAAAATTGCGTACTTTGAGGTAGTGTTTCCAATATCAATTGTAAGATTCACGATCGTATTTTTTGAGAGAGTGCAAAGGTAGTTTTTTTTTAGAAAAAAAAGACTTTTAAGAAATGATGAGAATCGTAGTAGTAGAAGACGACCCGTTTATCACGACAATCTTCTCAATGTTTATCAAGTCGTTAGGACACCAACTGGTTGCTCAATGCAAGAGTGGCCAAGCGGCTATAGAGGCATGTCGAACATACAGACCAGACATTGTTTTAATGGATATTCACATTGAGGGTGATTTAGATGGAATTCTAACTTGCCAGTTAATTCATGGCGAATTTGACATTCCCGTGATTTATGTTTCAAGCGAAACCGATAATCATGTGATAGAACACGCCATAACATCCAATTCCTACGGATATTTAATAAAACCTATTACCAAACAAGAACTTGGCATAAGTTTGGATTTAGCCTATTATAAACATAAAATAGACGTAAGCCATCGCGAGAGCAAAATTATTGAAAATGAAAACTTTTCTGGTGCCACCTCTGCTATTGTTATTGTTAATAGAGGCCATATTCAATTCATCAACAAGTATGCCCTTGAAGTTTTTAAGGCAACAGACGTGGAAGAGGTATTGATAAAACCCTTTATTGAATATGTTGGCAGTGAAATCAAAGATGAAATAATACAAATTATTGAGCAACCTTTTCTAAATAGCCGCTGGGTAAAAACAATCAACGGTGAAATGTTCGATATAGAAGGCAATAGTTATGGGGCAGAATTAACGATTTCTGAGGTTGCTTTCGGAGGTATTCGTGTGCTTCAGTTTGTGATTAGTGAAAAATTGAGCCAAGTTGAGCCAATAACTTATGTTAACGTAATGAAGAGAGCGCTCATGAATTATCCAAGATTGTGCTTGTTGCTCTCTCAAGACTTAGACATATACTCCTACAACAAGGTTTTCAGCAACTTACCTATTGAAAGACAAGTTGAAATAAGTAATTTTCTATTTAATGCGAATCTACTAGAATTATGTACAGGGAAAGATGAAGTACGTCTACCAATGCACACCTCAGATGGCATTGTATGGCTTAAAGTGTTTGTGGCACGAAATCCAACTGGCGAACCCATGGAATACGTAGTAATAGAGGTCGATTAAACACGCCTACGGGTTACATTAATTCCAATTTTCAAAACACCTATTTATTTAACAACTTAAAAGTGTTGTTGATTAAATTTATTCGCATTTAAAATCAACTTTTGAAAAGATCATAAAGAATGGTTTTGACGATTTAATTTAAAATATCAGATTAAATTC
>JAYVSA010000301.1:0-2688 GCA_043775765.1 Breznakibacter sp.
CCTTTGCTGTCGCACCATTTCCCCAATGCTACCGCACGATTCCATCGTGTGTTGTAATGGACTTAAAAGCTGTTATAGTTACTCAGTAAATTATTATAAATTGAACTCTGCTTTGCTGCTAGAGAGTATTGATTGAAATTAAAATGACTTTAACCACGCGATGAAATAGCGCGCTAACGTAGCCAGCTCTTCAAACAATTAATTTTTTAAGGTTACTATAGTGAGAGATGCCACACCAAGTGGCATCTTTTGTGTTTACGGCTTGCAGGTTTTAGTTTCGAGCTTCAAAGTTGGTGTTCCAAACCCCATTAAGAGTGTTCCAAACAGTAATATTGGTGTTTAGGACTTCATTAATAACATCAGGAAACAGCAAATTGCTGTTCTGAACTTCGGTTTTGGTGTTATTAACGAGAAATTTGCCTAGAATAACTCCGATATTGGTGTTCTATTAGGCAATTTTATTTTAAAAATGGTCGATTATTGGCGTTACTAACGGCAATTTTCTCAAAAAAAACACCGTTAATGGCGTTAATTACGGCAACATTGCCAAAAAAAGCTTCGAAGTCGAAGTTCAGAACAGGAATATTGGAGCTTGGAGCACCAATATTGGAGTTTGGAGGAGTAATTTTGGAGCTCAACACCTGATGCCCTCACTAACGAGTACTGCCTTGCGTGAGGTGCAGAGCGAGAAACCCCACAGCTCACGGTGTGGAGCTTGCGGGAACACGGTGGGCGAGGAGTTGAAGCGGCGAACCGACAGAAAGCGCAAGAAATTTAGGAACCCAAAGTGCTCTGGACTGGCGCTTTGTGGCACGCCCAAAGGATAATTACTTATTTATGCAACTAGATAAGAAGAATAGAGTACCTTTGCAAAAAATATTAGAATGACAGAAATTACATTTGAAAAGCTCAGGCTGATTGATCCGATATTGAAATCGTTAACAGATAATGGTTATAATATACCGACACAAATTCAAGCCGAGGCAATTCCTATTGCGCTAGCGGGTAACGACTTACTAGCGGTGGCTCCAACAGGTACGGGCAAAACAGCAGCGTTTGCCATACCAATTATACAGGCGTTGGCGGGTAAAGTGGGCAACCAAAAGGTGAGAGATATTAAGGCGCTTATTTTGACGCCGACGCGCGAATTAGCGATCCAAATAGAGGAGAGTTGTAAGGAATACGGAAAATATACTCAAATACGCAGTTTAGCTATTTTTGGTGGCGTTTCACAACGTCCGCAAGAGGATAACCTCCGTCGTGGGGTTGATATTCTGATTGCTACGCCAGGTAGATTACTCGATTTGATAACACAAAAGAAACTATCGCTGGCTTATTTGGACGTTTTAGTGCTCGATGAGGCCGACAGAATGTTGGATATGGGTTTTATTCACGACGTAAAGCGCGTGGTGAAGGCGGTACCAGATAAACGTCAGACACTTTTCTTCTCGGCAACTATGCCAACGGAGATTGTGAAACTTACGGAGTCTATTTTAACCAAGCCCGTACGTATTGAGGTTCAGGCTAAAACCAATAGAACCGAACTTATTAAGCAACAGGTTTACTTTGTTACCAAGAATGACAAACGCGATATGTTGAAGTACTTGCTTAATAATAACCCAATTACGAGTGCAATTGTTTTTTCGCGCACAAAATATGGTGCCGATAAATTGAGCAAAGAACTGGCGAAATGGGATATTAAGGCGGATGCTTTACATGGCGACAAATCGCAAAATGCGCGTCAGAATGCGTTGGCGGCTTTTAAATCGGGGGCCGTAAAGATTCTTGTTGCTACAGATATTGCAGCTCGAGGCATTGATGTTGATGATGTGTCGCATGTTATCAATTTCGATATTCCAAACGAGCCAGAAACCTACGTTCACCGCATTGGAAGAACAGGTAGAGCGGGTTCAACAGGTATTGCTATTTCGCTTTGCGATGAAGAAGAGGTTGCTTATTTGAAAGATATTCAGATTTTGATGGGCAAATCTATTGATGTGGTTAAAGAGCATCCGTACCTTGCGGCACATAACCTACAAACTATTTTCAAGAAAGTTCCGCCCGGACAACGTGCCAAGCCAGGTGGCAAGCCCGACATGAGAAATGGTAAAAGACCTAAACCAGCAGAAGCCAATCATGGCGGACGACGCGATATAAGTGAGCCAGAAGCCAGAAAACCAAGACAGGAAACTGGTGCAGCGCCAAGACGTGAGGAGAGAAGTTCGGACAGACCTGCTTATAGATCCACTGAAAGAAGCTCAGACAGACCTGCTAGCCGAAGTGGTGAGAGAAGTTCTAGTCCATCGAGAAGTGGCGAAAGAAGCTCGGACAGAAGCCCTAGAACTGGTGGTGATAGAAATGCGAGCGCAAGTAGAAGCAACGACAGAGGACCTAGAAGTAATGATAGGCCGTCAGCTAATAGAAGTTCAGACAGCAGAGGTTCGGACAATAGAAGTTCTGAAAAACCAGCAGAAGGAAGTTCTGAAGGAAGAAAACAGATTAAACTCAATGATAGAGGTTTAATTGAGAATAAGAAGAAGAAAATATGGAAGAGATAAATGGAGTTATTAGCTGATATTATTACAGTTACGCCACTTTTCCAAAGTATATAAAATCAAAAGGCAGACCTTTTACGTCTGCCTTTACTTTTTTGCGGTTATACGCTTTTTTCGACTCATGCACTCGGTG
>JAYVSA010000302.1:0-12012 GCA_043775765.1 Breznakibacter sp.
GGAATAGACAAAAACGGGCAAAAAAAGTGGGTAGAAAACGGGTAGAAAATAAACGGTTTTTTATGGTTTATCGTATTTGTTCGCCTATTGGCACAAAACGCATATTTTCAATGCTTTAGGGGCTTAAAAACAAAAAAGCAGTTCATTTCTGAACTGCTTTTGCGGTACGGACGGGACTCGAACCCGCGACCTCCGCCGTGACAGGGCGGCATTCTAACCAACTGAACTACCGAACCAAAAGAGTTTTAATAATACAAAAGTTCCGTTAAACCTGCGTATTTGCCTTTCCTTAAAAGCTGTGCAAAGATAGGAATGTTTTTTTCTTTTGCAAACTGATAATGATGTTTTTTTAACAATTCTAACGAAGTTTTTTTAACCTCGTTAGAATATGTTTTTACTGATATTATCGCAATGGATTAATCTCAATTTTCTTTAATAGTTCCTTAACTGTAACTATCTCAAGATAAGTGGTTCCGCCACCTACACCAAAACTACCACCCAAATAAGCTATCAAATCGTTGTCTTGAAGGTTATCGTATTTTTGCAATTTAGCTAAAGTACGTTTTACAATATCGTTCTTTGTTGAACCCTCTTCTTGTTCCATTACCTTAGGAAATACACCATAAGAAAGAGACAATAAACGAGCTACTTCATGATTATAACATAGTGCAAATACTGGGTTTGTACCTCTAAATGCAGCTAAGTAACGTGCTGTTTTTCCACTGAAGCTGTCAGTAATTACCGCTTTAATTGGCATTTTCTTTGCAGCTTTTACTGCGCCATCAGCCAAATAAGCTGTTCTGTCTAACTCGTTAATTCCTACAGGAATATCGTTACGGTTATCTTTTGAGCCTTCAACTTCTTTAGCAATTTGAGCCATTGTTTGTACTGCCTCAACAGGATATTTACCATAAGCTGTTTCTCCACTTAACATGATGGCATCGGTACGGTAATAAATTGCATTAGCAACGTCAGTTACCTCTGCTCTTGTTGGACGAGGATTTTTGATCATTGAGTGCAACATTTGTGTTGCAACAATAACTGGTTTTTTAGCCTCAACACACTTACGGATAAGTTGACGTTGTAATCCAGGAATTTTCTCCTGTGCAACCTCAATACCTAAGTCGCCACGAGCAACCATTACGCCATAAACAACCTCCAAAATTTCGTCAATGTTCTCAACTCCTTCTTGGTTCTCAATTTTTGCAATAATTTGAGCTTTGCTACCACACTCATCAAGAACTTTTTGAACATCAGCAACATCCTGACGGTTTCTTACAAATGAGTGAGCAATAAAGTCAACACCCATCTCAGCAGAAGCACGGATGAAACCTTTATCTTTTTCTGTTAACGACGGTAAGTTAATTCTTACACCTGGTACGTTAACACTTTTTTTGCCACCTAGTGTCCCGTTGTTTTGCACAACACACTCTAAATGATCAGCTTTTTTACCAACAACTTTAAGAGCTATCTCGCCATCGTCAAATAAAACCATACTGTCAACCGATAAATCGTTAACAAAATCAGGATATGATACACAGATACACTCTTTTGTCGATTTTTGATCGGGTGTACCTTTAATGATACATTTTTCGCCTGCTATTAACTCTAAGGGAGCTTCTACCGCGGTTGTTCTAATTTCTGGTCCTTTTGTATCGCACAAAAGCGCAATCTTGTCTGATACTTCGCGTACGTTAGTTACAATACGCTTCATTCCTTCGTAACTAAAATGTGCTGTGTTCATACGAACCACATTCATTCCTGCTTTGTGGAGTTCTCTTACGAATTCTACTTCACAGCGTTCGTCTGAAACCGTTGCGACAATTTTGGTGAATTTTTTCATTGATGCCATTGATTATATTTATACAAAATTTTGAAACCACCTTTGGGCTTCAATTGACTGGATTTAAGCTTTTTACTTGTTGTTTTCGATCATAAACTCAATTGCCAAACGGTATGAATCTAATCCAAATCCGGCAATGGTTCCCCTGCAAACGGGGGCTATGTAGGAGTGATGTCTAAACGCCTCTCTCTTATACACATTCGAAATATGAACCTCAATAACAGGGGTTGTTACCGCTGATATGGCATCGGCTAAGGCCACCGAGGTATGTGTGTACGCACCAGCATTTAATATCACACCGTCATAACTAAAGCCAACCTCATGTATTTTATTAATCAGTTCGCCTTCAATATTCGACTGATAATAGAATAATTCAATTTGGCTAAAGCGCTCTTGTAACTGCTTAAAATAGTGGTCAAACCCTTCACTACCATAAATGCTCTTCTCACGAACACCTAACAGATTCAAATTTGGACCATTTACAATAATCAACTTCATGTTACAAAATATTTGGACGCGCAAAAATATAATACATTCTGCAATAAATAGTAAGATTTACTCTTTTTTTATTCTTTTTTAAGGTTTTATGCCATCTCAACTGAACAATTTAGTCGTTTCAATAGATTGACTACCTAACAGTTCACAAATCTTTATTCTAGCGACGTGTAAAAATGTCCCTGTTAGAAATTCACAGGCTCATTCTCTGAAATAGAAATATCGTAATCCATATTATTGATATTGCAGTCTCTTGGTTTAATCCCTTCGATCTCTATCTTCTTTGCATAAGGCTTTGGGCGTACCGCATTACCGTCAAGCTAAGATAAATACTTCGTAGGAGTTATCCGGGGGTAAAAATAAGCCCAGACAATTCAACCTTACCGACATTTAAATTTGAAATTGACACTCTTTTTTTCTCGTTTAACTTAACTACAATAGTCTATTTTGCACAGCGTTATTCTCATTGTTTGCATTACAAATATAGAGTTCAACTTACTTAAAAACAAATAATAGTATACGCCAAATAACGCCAAATAGCGCCAGTTAGTCAGGTTGTAGTAAAAAAGCTGTTTTTGGACGTCAAATTTGGAGGTGGGGACTGTTTGTGACATGTTCCTAAGGTTCGTTGAGGCTTTATCCCAAATTCATCTGGGGGAAAGTGTATGAGTCACAACACAACTCCGTAAGTGTTGAACGCCAATGTAAAAGTTTTATGGCAACTGCTACCTTTTTTCGCTTTACTCTACATATAAGCCACACCTTAGCCACACCTTAGCCGTAGATGAGTCGGCAGAAGCCGACTTTAACCAATTTAACATAAAAAAGGCGGCTTCTGCCGACCCATGTGTGGCGCATGTGTGACGCATGTACGGCTAAGGTACAGCCTAATACCAAATAAACGTGAGGTAAAATAGCAAGGTTTTTGAAACATGCTGTTTTTTTTGCATAAAAAATACAAATGCAAACGGCTGATATTTAGTCATTTGCAAAAAAGTGGTGGGGGTGGTGGGGGTTGGAAATCAAACATTCTATATATTATATATATATATTAATACGGGTTACGCGTAAGAGATTATATATATATATAAGAGGGTAATAATACATACTATACATATATATTGTAAAATGTTGGGTTTTGAACCCCCACCACCCCCACCACTTTGAATTTTGCGTTGTTTAATGTGTTGATTTTTATGGTTTTATAAAATTAATTTTTTTACTTATTTTTGATGTTTTTTTAGGTTACTGTTTTTTTGTGGTAAAAAAAGATGTTTTTTTGCTCCTTTTTTATCGTTAAACCCAGATTTCGATTGAGTAATCTGAATTAAATGGGTGGATTGGATGTGGAGATATATTTTTAATGTGTTTTGCAATATCGGGTTAAAGAATATCCATTTTTACTCACTTCTTCTTCTGCTTCAATGCTAGGCAATGAATAAAAAATCAGTGAAGCTCCAAGTGCATAAACAGCCGTGTGGCATGGAAATAGCTAAAAATATACAATGAATTATGCCATAGTAGAACCTCACAATACAACTGCTTATGGCCATTAACGCCATAAAAAACAAGAATAATTAATGCACCTACACCATATACAACAACAAATCTAAATTTTACTATCTTTGATCAACTAACCCAGATCAAAAGAACTATGCAGGCAAGTAAAATTACTCATAAAAACGAAACACGTATTCGCTTAGATTTTCAGTATAACCAAGATGACATTGCAACAATAAAAACGATAGAGGGTGCCCAATGGAGCAACTCCCTAAAAGTTTGGCATATACCATACAATAAAGAGGCATTCAAGAACCTAAAAGTGTTATTTCCGCAAGTAGAATATCCGCAAAAGGAGGTGCCTAATTTAATGCCAATAACCAATAAACCCGACTACACTGTAACAGAACAAAAAAACAATTTCCAACAATCGCAGGTAACAATTATCGTAACCGCAAGGCGAATAGCGATAAAAATACCAAAAAATGAAATAGATACAAGATTCATTTTAGGGATGCGATATTCGATGTGGAGTGGCAAACAATTTTGTTGGTTTGTGCCCAATTATGGTAATAATTTAGAACTCATCAAGGAGTATTTTAAAGATCGGATGCCCCACATAATTGTAAATAAAGAGGCTCAATTAACGCCAGTAGAATACAGAGCGGTAGCCCCTAGCGAGATAATAGTTATCAAAACTCAAAGAGGCAGATTAGCCATTCTATCGGCCTACAACGCGGAGTTAACAAATTTTATAAAACGATTTCCATATCCGAATTGGAATGGAGAAAAAAAAGAGTGGTCTATACCCTTTACCGAGAACTACTTGAACGAATTAAAACTTATTGCCTCAACACTGAATTTAAACCTCACAATAGAAGATGAGCCTCAGAATTCGCCAAAAACAGCCAAAATTTCGCAAAAAGATATTCCCAACTACAAAAGTTGTCCCGAGGCCTATATCAATAAACTTACCGAGTTACGATACAGCTACAAAACTATTAAAGCTTATAAAGCTCTATTTGAGGAGTTTATAAATTACTACAACGATTTTGACTACCAACAAATTGATGAGCAGATGATAACGGTTTATATGCACTATTTGGTATCGCAACGAAAAATATCTGCTTCATACCAGAATCAATCGATAAATGCCATAAAATTTTTCTACGAGCGCATTTTGGGCGGACAACGAAAAGTCTATTTTATTGACCGCCCTCGGGAAGAAAAAAAACTACCATCGGTATTAAGCGAACAAGAGGTTAAAGAGATTATAACAGCTGTAAAAAACATTAAACACAAGGCTATTTTAATGACGATATACTCGGCAGGACTAAGATTAAGTGAAGCGATACGACTGAAAATTCACGACATCGATTCGCAACGAATGCAAATACGAGTAGAGCAAAGCAAAGGCAAAAAAGACCGCTACACCCTATTGTCGGCAAAGACACTGGGAATTTTAAGGCAATATTTCAAAGAATATAAGCCAAAAACATGGTTATTTGAAGGGGCTAATAACGAGCAATATTCCACAAGAAGCATTCAAAATATACTTCACGATGCTTTAAAACTTACCACCATAAAGAAACACGTAACCGTGCATACCCTTCGACACTCCTTTGCCACCCACTTACTCGAAAATGGCACCGACCTGAGATATATACAAATTTTACTGGGCCACGAAAACAGCAAAACAACAGAAGTATATACCCACATAACAACAAAAGGCTTTGAACAAATAAAAAGTCCTTTAGACAGATTGGATTTATAATTAAACTCGAAAGTTGGTATTTGAAAAACTATTTTTTGTTTTATCTTTGAACGAAACAATTATAATTTTCAATTTTCTGTAGGCGCAACTACTTAAAAATAGCACAAATAGGTAATTTGCTTATTTTAAATATATTACATAATATTAATTTAAAACTAAGGCGGATTTAGACGCAGCTTGGTTGCGCCTACAGGAACTGAGTTGCAACTATAAGGATGTTAGCGGGCATAAAGGAAAGGCCGAAAACACCAAGACGATTAATTAATAACTATCAGATATATGTCGAAACTCATAGAATATGCAAATCGATAGAAATGAAATAACATATAGAAAAATCAAACACGACGAAATATCGTTATTGGTTGACTATAGATTGCAATTCTTAGTTGAATTACAAGGATTACAAACGAAAGAAAATGAACAGATACTAAGAAAGGAATTAACTAATTATTTCCAAACTGCTTTAAGTGACAATTCATTTGTAGGTTGGATTGCTGAGCTTGATTCTGTGGTGCTAGGATTTGGTGGTATGGTAATTCAAAAAATACCAGGAAACTTTAAATTAACAAATGGACTTGAAGGTTACATCTTAAATATGTACACAATTCCCGAATTTAGAAAGAATGGGATATGTGATAAACTCATAGACAAATTAGTAAACGAAGGAACTGAGCTGGGATTAAACAAGATTTATTTACACGCATCAAAAGACGGAATAGAATTATATCGTAAAAAAGGATTTATAGAACCAAGTTTACCTGAATTAGAACTATTTTTGAAATGAGTACAGACACACCTGACCACTGGTTGACCATTGCTAAGAAAATTAATTCAATTGCTCAGACGGGTTTGGCTTTTACGAAAGACAAATTTGACAAAGAAAGGTATACCGAATTATTAGACTTAAGTATTCAGATTATCCAAAACATAACAGACATCGATTCAAAGAAGCTAGAATTTGTATTTAACCGTGACATTGGCTATCAGACGCCGAAGTTAGGCGTTAGAGCTGTAGTGTTTAAGGAAAATAAACTATTATTGGTTAAAGAGAAAATGGACAATAAATGGTGCTTACCTGGCGGGTACGCTGACGTCGGAATGACACCAAGTGAAATTATTATAAATGAAGTCAAGGAAGAATCTGGATTTGATGTTAAACCAACAAGAATATTAGGACTAATTGATTATAACAAACACCAAGAAAGACCATTCCCATTTGATATTTATAATCTTTTTATGGAATGTGAAATTATTGGGGGTAAGCCAGAAGTTGGAATTGAAACAAGTGATGTCGGGTTCTTTGAAATAAATAATCTACCTGAACTATCAGAACGAAGAGTTACGAAAACACAGATACTACAAATGTTTGAATTATATAATGACAAAAACCTTGAACCAATTTTTGACTAGAATTAGATTAGCAATATTTACGCCCGCTAACATGGTCTTGCTGACAACCCCTGCCGCAGGCGCAACACAGGGGTTGACAGCAAGTCCCATCCGTTGGCGGCAAACGTGGAGGAATGAACCACCAACCGACTTATCCTAAAAAATATACATTTTAACCCCGAAAACGACATATATAATCGTTTGCAACAAGTCTAAAAACTACTCCTACAACCATCTACTACCTAACATGAAAAGAAAAAATACACCGACCCACAAAAGCAAGAGTTTGGCAGCCCTTCCCTGCAAGCCTCGCTTCGCTACCAAACACATGCTTTTCTCCCACCGCACCCGCTTCGTGGATAGGGTAGTGCTAAATTGAAACATTGATTAAAGAAAAGAAATAAAAAATGAAAGAAATAGATAAAAAACTCTCAACCAAAAATATCAAGCCAACCGCCATGCGTGAGTTGGTGTTGAAAATACTCAGCGAACAAACAAGTGCAGTAAGTTTGTCCGATATTGAAAACCTGTTTAACAAAGCTGATAAAACAACCTTATACCGTACCCTTAAAACTTTTGAGGAAAATAAGCTCATTCACAGTATTGACGATGGCACAGGCTCAGTAAAATATGCAATGTGTCATGATAATTGCCAGTGCGACCCGAAAGACCTGCATGTTCATTTTTTTTGCACCAAATGCCAGCAAACCTATTGCCTTAAGGAAATCCCAATTCCACAGATAAACTTACCTGTTAATTTTATGCTTGAAACCAGTAATATGTTGGTAAAGGGTACATGTGCGAATTGTAAATAATAACTTTGCAACTAAGTTGCATGTTTTTTTGTTTTATATTTGCGTCAAATTATTTAAATGAAATATTTAGCATTCATATTGTCCATTTATGTGTTGGTTCTCACCGCAATTCCGTGCGTTGATGTTCCAAAGGACGATAATTTGCATAAAATCGAACTTTCCAATTCTTCATCAGACAATCACGAACACGACACCGACCTTTGCTCTCCTTTTTGCACTTGCGATTGTTGTGTTTCCCCGATTATAAACAATTCAACCATTCATTTTACTTGTACTCCTATTGCACAAAAAATACTAATAGAGTACAATAATTCTTTCGTTTCTTCCCTTTTTGCCACCATCTGGCAACCACCTAAATTAAGCTAATACAATTCCCGTTGTAAGAATATTTCACTTGTCCTTTGTGGGCTTGTGAAGGAATTTATGTATTAACTTTTTTTATATTCATTATGATAGAACAAATCATTCGATTTTCGATAAAGAACAAGATAATTATCGGCTTATTTGCCCTTGCATTGGTTGCGTGGGGTTCATATTCGCTTGTTCATCTGCCTATTGATGCAGTTCCCGATATTACAAACAATCAAGTACAGGTTATTTCCCGTGCGCCATCGTTGGCGGTGCAGGAAGTTGAGAGTTTTATAACTGCACCTGTTGAAGTTTCGGTAGCCAATATCCCCGATGTGGTTGAGCTTCGCTCCATTTCCCGTTTGGGTTTATCGGTTGTTACCGTAGTTTTTAAAGACAATGTTGATATTTACTGGGCAAGGCAGCAAATTGGCGAACGGCTCAAGGAAGCCGAAGACCAAATCCCGCAGGGATTGGCTAAAATTGAAATGGCTCCCATTTCAACAGGCTTAGGCGAAATTTTCCAATATACCCTCGAAATAAAAGACGGGTACAAAGATAAGTTTACACCTATGGACTTGCGTACCTATCAAGATTGGATTGTACGCCGTCAGATGCTTGGAACACCTGGCGTTGCAGAAGTAAATAGCTATGGTGGATTTGTAAAACAATACGAAATAGCCGTAAAACCTGAACGATTGCGGGCAATGAACCTTTCATTGACCGATATTTTCGAAGCCCTCGAAAACAACAACGAGAACACAGGTAGCGCCTATATTGACAAAAAACCCGAAGCCTATTTTATTCGTGGTATTGGCTTGGTTAAAACGCTTGACGATATTGAAAATATTGTTGTAAAAACCATAAACGGCATTCCCGTTTTGGTGCGTGATGTGGCAACCGTACAATTCGGACATGCAACCCGATACGGTGCGTTGGTTTCCGATACCACCGAAGCAGTGGGGGGCGTGGTGATGATGCTCAAAGGGGCAAACGCTAATGAGGTTATCGGGCAGGTAAAGGAAAAAATCACATCTATTCAAAAATCGCTTCCCACAGGTATTGAAATAACTCCTTACCTCGACCGTACCGATTTGGTTGACCGTGCCATTGGCACTGTTACCCGAAACCTTCTCGAAGGTGCTTTAATCGTTATTTTTATTTTAGTTTTATTGCTTGGTAATTTCAGAGCGGGTTTAATTGTTGCATCGGTTATTCCGCTTGCCATGCTTTTTGCCATTGGAATGATGCAACTTTTCGGTGTTTCGGGAAACCTTATGAGCCTTGGGGCTATCGACTTCGGTTTAATTGTGGATGGGGCGGTAATTATAGTGGAGAGTATTGTACACCGCATTACTATGAGCAAAAGCCATCATACAGGCATAAAACGACTCACGCAACCACAAATGGACGAAGAAGTATTTCAGGCTTCAAGTAAAATTCGTACAGCAGCAGCTTTTGGTGAAATTATTATCTTAATAGTGTATTTACCAATCCTTGCATTGGTGGGTATCGAGGGTAAAATGTTCAAACCAATGGGGCAGGTGGTGAGTTTCGCTATTCTTGGCGCATTTATTTTGTCGCTCACATGGGTTCCTATGATTTCGTCTTTATTCCTCAGCAAAAATACCGAACATAAACGCAATATTTCTGATAAGATTATGGATTTCTTCCATAAGGCTTTTAATCCAGTAATTCTCTACGCTTTAAAACACAAACTGGCAATTGTTTTAACTGCTGTAGTTTTATTTATTGGCAGTTTGTTTTTGTTTAGTCGTTTAGGTGGTGAGTTTATCCCCCAACTCGAAGAGGGTGACCTTGCAGGATTGGTAATTACCTTACAGGGTGGTTCACCTGCTAATACGGTTGACGAGGTGAAACGTGCAAATACCATTTTGCGTGATAACTTTCCCGAAATAAAACATTTAATTGCTAAAATAGGCCCTGGCGAAATTCCTACCGACCCTACACCTATGGAAATGGGCGACTACATTATAACCCTCAAACCCAAAAGCGAGTGGACTACTGCCAAAACCCGAGAAGAACTGATTGAGAAAATGGAAGAAAAACTGGCTGTTTTGGCTGGGGTTAAATTCGAGTTCTCACAACCCATACAGCTTCGCTTTAATGAGCTAATGACAGGCTCACGTCAGGATGTGGCAATTAAATTGTTTGGCGATAATCTCGATACGCTCGCATTGAAAGCTTCTCAAATCGAAGAATTAATACAAAACATCGAAGGTGTAACCGATATAAACGTTGAAAAAGTAACGGGATTGGCTCAAATTCAAATAGTGTACAACCGCCCACGTATGGCACAATATGGCGTCTCGATTACTGACATAAACAATATTTTAAAGGCAGCCTTTGCAGGAAGGTCGGCAGGGGTGGTATTCGACGAGGAAAAACGTTTCGACCTTGTGGTAAGGCTCGATAAAGCCAACCGCCGTGATATTTCCGATGTTAAAAACCTTAGTATAGCCCTGCCCGATGGTCGCTTAATTTCGCTCGACCAGTTGGCAAGTATCGAGATTAAAACCGGCCCTGCCCAAGTGTCGCGCGAAAACACTAAACGTCGTTTAACTATTGGTTTTAACGTGCGTGGTCGTGATGTGCAAAGTGTGGTAAAAGATGCACAGTCAAAACTCGATGCAAACTTCACCTTGCCTGTTGGGTATTATACCACTTTTGGCGGACAGTTCGAAAACCTAATTGCAGCCCGTGAACGTTTGGCAATTGCCGTTCCAGTAGCTTTATTACTGATTTTTGTATTGTTGTTCTTTACCTTCCATTCGATCAAACAAACCGTTCTCATTTATTCGGCGGTGCCTATGGCTGCCATTGGCGGTGTAGTTGCCTTGTGGTTAAGAGATATGAATTTTTCCATTTCCGCAGGTGTTGGCTTCATTGCCTTGTTCGGAGTTGCCGTTCTCAATGGTATCGTGCTTATTGCAGAGTTTAACCGTCTCGAAAAAGAGGGCGTTACCGACATTACCGAACGGGTATTGCAAGGGTTGAAAACTCGTTTACGTCCTGTATTAATGACGGCTGCTGTGGCTTCGCTAGGTTTTCTTCCAATGGCTTTGTCAAGTTCGGCTGGTGCCGAAGTGCAAAAACCTTTGGCTACCGTTGTTATTGGTGGACTTATTACATCAACCTTGCTCACTTTAATCGTTTTACCAATTCTTTATATCATCTTCACAAAACGTAATTTCAGACTTTCTTCTAAAAAAAGAAAATTGAATACAGGTGGTTTGGTAATGATTTTATTACTCGTAAGCTCACTGTTTGTACATAAAGCCGAAGCACAGCAAACAAAGCCTATCACACTTCAAAATGCCATTCAATTGGCACTCGATAGTAACTTGGCTGTTCGTTCGTCGGCTTATTCTATTGAAGTTCAAAAAGCCCTCAAAGGTGCTTCGTGGGATATTCCCAAAACCGCTATCGAAGGGCAGTACGGACAGTTTAATTCTTATACCAAAGACAATAGCTTTACCGTTTCGCAATCTTTTGCTTTTCCTTCGGTTTACATCAATCAAAGCAAACTGGCAAATGCTAATGTTAAAAGCAGCGAATGGCAACACAAAGCTTCACAGCTCGAAATTACTACAGAGGTAAAACAAGTGTATTGGCAATCAGCTTACCTGTATTCTAAACAAAAACTTTTGAAGTATCAGGATAGTTTGTTTGCAGGGTTCTTGAGAGCTGCCGAACTTAGGGCAAAAACAGGAGAGACAAATCGCCTTGAAATGATTACAGCCCGTTCGCAAAGCCTCGAAATTAAAAACCAATTGCAACAAACCACAGCCGATATTGGCATACTCAACCAGCGTTTACAAACATTG
>JAYVSA010000303.1:0-4267 GCA_043775765.1 Breznakibacter sp.
AATATTTTGGAGTATTGGCTTTCGCTTATTTTATTAATGAGCTGAAGGGAGTTCCAATCCATGGAGCGCGCTATGGCCACAATGGAAATGATGAGAGAGCCCAAGAGGAAGAAGGTTTGCGCCCAGTCTGTCCAGATGATGGTTTTTATACCGCCCTTAAACGTGTAGAGCCATATTAAGCCAATAGTTACAAATACCGTTACCTGAAACGGGATGTGAAGGGCGTTGAAGAGCGTTATTTGAAGCACATTGGCCATAAGGTAAAGGCGTGCCGCGGCGCCAATGGTACGCGAAACAAGAAAGAGCGTAGCACCCGATTTGTACGACCAGTAACCAAAACGTCCTTCGAGGTAGGTGTAAATGGAGGTGAGATTGAGTTTGTAATAAAGAGGCAAAAGAATATTGGCTACAACGAGGTATCCAGCAAAGAAACCCATAACCAACTGGAGGTAGGTAAAACTGGTTGCGCCTACCGTGCCTGGCACCGAAATGAAGGTTACGCCCGAAATGGAAGAGCCTATCATGCCGAAAGAGATGACATACCAAGGTGATTTGCGGTTGCCAAGAAAAAAGGCGTCGTTAGTGGCGTTGCGGCTCGTGAACCACGAAATGGTCATGAGCATAGTAAAATAGGCCAATACAATAATACCTGCTATAAGTGGGGTCATACGATATCTGTTTTGAAGTGCAAAGCTAACAAAATGAATGGTTTGATGAGAAAGAGACGATGATTTTTGTGAGGGAGTGCCAATCACTCACTTTCTTGGCGCCTCATCTGCTTTGCAGAAAGGTTCAAGTTTAGTTTAACGACCTAAACTCATTTGGTGTATAACCCGTTTCGTTTTTAAACATACGACTAAAATGCTGCGAGTATTTAAACCCCAATTCGCTAGCAATTTCATTTACCGTTTTATCGGCAGCAAATATCTTGTTTTTGGCCACATCAATAATCTTGTTCTGAATGTACTCTTTAGCCGATTTGCCTGTCTCTTTTTTTATTAAATCGCCAAAATAGTTGGCCGAAAGGTGAAGTTCATCGGCACAAAAAGCAACAGAGGGTAAGCCTATATTTTGAGGCTTGTCTGACACGAAATAGCCATTGAGCAACGTCTCAAACCGCTCTAAGATTCCCTTATTTACATGGTCTCTTGTTATAAATTGGCGGTCGTAAAAGCGCTCACAATAATTCAGAAACAATTCAATATTTGAGGCAATGAGCTTTTTGCTATGCTTGTCGATGGGTTGCTCTAGCTCAAAATTTATTTTCGCAAAACAATCTAAAACAATCTCTCTTTCACGCTCCGAGAGGTGTAATGCTTCGCTTGCGTTGTAACCGAAAAAGTTGTACTCATCAATGCTTTTGGCAAGAGCAGTGCCACGTATCAGATCGGGATGAAACACCAAGGCATGTCCTTTGGGTTGATAGACTTCACCGTCGGTCTCTATTTCCATTACTTGCCCCGGAGCAACAAAAACCAGCGTTCCTTCCTGATAGTCGTAATAGTTGCACCCATATTTTAAATCGCCACATTTTATATCTTTCAAAAAAATGCAGTAGAGGCCATAGTATATTTTAACACTCTTTTGCCCGTCCCACGACCTTGGATTTGCTTTTGTAAAATCAACCACACTCACTAAAGGATGCAATGTTTGGTTGTTATTCAAAACATTGTATTCCGTTACGGTTTCAAATCGGTATATTTTTTCCATATCTAACACTATTATTACTACAAATTTAACCATTCCCTTGTAGCAACAACCATCTCTCTATCCGAATAAGTAAAAATGGTTGTAGATGCCGTAATTTGTATACAAATGGCTAACTTGTATGTAGTTACATTTGTATTGTAGAAAATATTATGAGATATAAGAAATACAATAGGAATGAGCGAGATACATCGAATAGAGAAAAAAGAGTAGGATTAAGTAAAACCAAATACTCATTTACACATTAAAATTAAAGTTATGAAAACATCAATTTTAGCATTATTTATCTTCTTATGTGCACAATTATCGTTTGCACAAAATTCAACACCTGAGCAAGAAATCATCAACCTCTCTAAGGAGAAATGGCAGTGGATGTCGGACAAAAACGTTGATACCCTAAATGTCCTCTTCCACGATAAAGCGGTGTTTGTACACATGGGCGGCACTTGGGGAAAAGAGCCAGAGCTCAATGTTATTAAAAGCGGCGGAATTTGGTACAAGAAAGCGGAGATTCACGACGTATCGGTAAATATTATTGGCTCAACGGCCATTCTTTTAAACCGTATTACGCTGCTTGCAGTTGTGGGCGGCAATGAGGTTACCAATCCATTTGAGGTTACCGAAGTGTATCTTAAAGTAGGCGATACCTGGAAATTGGGGTCGTTATCGTTTACAAGATTGCTTACGCCACCAGTACCACCAACCCCACCTCAAGCACCAGACTCGCACTAAATTAATTTATCAAAAGATGGAAGATTCAAACAATAAAGAAGAGGGCGCTTTTAACCGACGAAATTTTCTAAGAACTGGGTTAGCAATTGCTGGTGGTACTCTATTGGCCTCCGTTGCAGGAGCACAAAACATCTTGGGGCAGGATGGAAACACTGTAATGCCAAAGCAAAATGCGCCAAATAATTCGCCAGCTACACTTTCTGGTCGTCGTAAACTTGGCACATTAGAAGTATCAAGTGTTGGCTTGGGTGTTCAAAATATGAGCCGTACCTATCAAACGACTATTCCTACGCGTTCCGAAATGCATAAAATCATACGTACCGCTTTTGATAATGGCGTGACATTTTTTGATGCGGCTGAGGCATACGGCCCTTTTGAAGTTGAAAGAATATTAGGTGAAGGCATTAAGCCCTTTCGGGATAAAGTTGTTGTAGCAACTAAGTTTGGTTGGAATATAGACCAAGAGACTGGTCAACGTTTACCTGGATTGAACAGTAAACCAGAACATATTAAAATAGTTGTAAATGGTATGTTAAAACGTCTTGGTACAGACCGTATTGATCTATTGTACCAACATCGTGTCGATCCTCAGGTACCAATCGAAGATGTTGTTGGAGCTATTAAAGAGCTCATTAAGGAAGGGAAAGTACTTCACTATGGACTTTCAGAACCAGGTTTGCAAACTGTTAGGCGAGCGCACAATGAGCACCCCGTAACGGCAATTCAAAATGAGCACTCCTTGCTGTATCATGGTTCGGATAAAGACATTATTCCGTTATGTGAGGAGTTGGGGATTGGTTTCGTTGCTTGGAGTCCACTTGGCGTTGGTTTCCTAACAGGTGCTATTGATGCCAATACACACTTTGCCCAAGGCGATATTCGTGGTGTCGAATCACGGTTTTCGCCAGAGAACTTACCAAAGAATTTGGCACTTATAACATTATTGCAAAAGTGGTGCACCATAAAACAAGCAACACCTGCTCAAATTTCTCTGGCTTGGTTACTCACACAAAAGCCATGGATCGTACCTATTCCAGGCACTACTCAAATGGCACACATGCAAGAAAATATTGGTGCCGATGGGGTAAATTTTACAGTAGAAGAGTGGCGTCAATTCAATAACGAATTTGCAACTATTCAAATTTTAGGCGAGAGACTACCCGAATTTGTGTTGCAATTTTCAAAAGTTGAAGCACCAAAAAAGCAAGAGTAGAGATAATTGAAAAGGTTGTAAACAAACATCTATATATTATGAAAAACGTAATTTTAAATAATGGGTTAGAGATGCCCATTTTAGGTTTTGGTGTGTTTCAGGTAACAGACCCAAAGGAGTGCGAAGCCAGTGTTATTGATGCCATTGAAACAGGCTATCGGTTAATAGATACCGCAGCATCGTATATGAATGAAGTTGCAGTTGGTAATGCCATAAAAAATAGCGGTGTTACTAGGAGCGAATTGTTCATTACCACCAAACTTTGGGTGCAAGATGGGAGTTACGAAAACACCCAAAAGGCATTTGACAAATCGTTAAATAAGCTGCAACTAGACTACTTGGATTTATACCTCATTCATCAGCCTTATGGCGATGTGCATGGTTCGTGGCGAGCTATGGAAGAGCTTTACAGAGAGGGAAAGGTTAAGTCCATTGGCGTAAGCAATTTTCAGCCCGACCGTGTAATGGACTTGATAATGTTTAATGAGATTGCCCCTGCGGTAAATCAAATCGAGACTCATCCATTCAATCAGCAAATTGACACCCAAAAGTTTTTAACCGAAAACAAGGTTCAAATCGAATCGTGGGGGCCATTTGCCGAAGGACGAAACGATC
>JAYVSA010000304.1:0-2730 GCA_043775765.1 Breznakibacter sp.
TAGATGCCCTTTGCGAACACCTAGATGTCGTATGCGAACCTCTAGATGCCCTTTGCGAACACCTAGATGTCGTATGCGAACCTCTAGATGCCCTTTGCGAACACTTAGATGCCGTATGTTAACCTCTAGATGCCATTTGCGAACACTTAGATGCCGTATGTTAACCTTTAGAAACCATTTTCCACGCTAGATTAATACTCTGTTGAAGGCGAGCCTATGTTTGAAGTACCGGGGGTGGTGAAGGATGGAAGCGGTTAGCCCACAGTGCTGTGGTGAGGAACGATACCACTGCACGAGGACTATGAGCGAACCGCCTGACAGCAAGGGTGAAAGTAAAAGTGGATTTGTGGCGAAACCAGAAACCAAAAGTGTATTGAACCGCCCTTGGTGGCACCCCCAAAAAGAGATTTGGTATTATTTGGTGCAGTAGCTTTTTATTTTTTTTGCGATGATGGTTCGGCAAACGGGGCAGAAATAGGGGACTTCGGTGGTGCGCATGCGGCAGTTGAAGCTGGGGCGATACATGGCCTTGAATTGGTAGCCAGCGCCTTCGTAAAGTCCTATGGGATATTGTGTTGCAAGAGAATCGGGTGTTGGCGTGGGGGTGTTTGGCGGGAGCATGGAGTGCCATTTTTTATTGAACTGAACGAGGTTGGTGATGTTGGGTTCCCACGGTTCTATGGCTTGGCTGAAATAGGCAGTGGTGTCGGTGGGATTGTAGTAGGCGTATTCATCGGCTAAGCCCGCAAAGGTGTGGGCAAATTCGTGTATCATAACCTGAAAGTTGCGTTCGCCACCCGCAGCAGCCACGGCAAAGTTGTTGTAGATGCCTCCGCCACCATATTTACTGCTGTTGGTGAGAATAATAATGTGGTCGTAGGGTGTTTGTGAGGCAATATTAGCCACTTCAATGTTTTGGGTAGTATAGAGGTAGCGGTCGGAGGCAATGGTGTTGTAGATGCATCCGAGTGGCGTGTTGGGCTTGTTGTAGGTGATGCCCGATTGCTTAGAAGCTGGACAGAGAGCCCAGAAATTGATGTTGTAACGGTTCTCCTTGAAGGGCGAAACGGCCAAGAGGCTGTCGGCAAAGGCTTTGGCGGAGATGAAGAAGTTGGCTCTGTCGGGAGATGTGTAGCCATCGCCCATTATGAGTATGTCGAGTTTCTTTACGGGGTTGCCCGAGTAGTATATTTTGCGCGGTTTTATGGCTGTATTGGGGGCTATATATGGTATGGTTTGTGGGCAGATGGTGTCGGAAAAGAGGAGTTGGTTGTTCGATTGATTAAATATTTTAAGCGTGGCCATGTTTTTTGGAAATGGCATGGTGAGTGTTTTGCCCACGTAATAGCTCTCTTTGCCGTTGATGGCGGTGGTTTGCCATTCGTTAAAAAGAGAACAAAAGCCGTTGGAGTAGAGGGTGGTTTGTGTGGCAACGTCAATGAGTTGGTAGAGATATTGGCCGTATAAGAACGTGTCGATGAACGATTTTGGTGGGGCGCTAAAGAGTGGTTCTTTAAAGTAGTTATTGTCTTTTATGTCAATGGTGTTTTGGGTGCCGCTCAGGGTTAAATCGGCTCTCAAACGGAAGCCTGTTACGAGGCTGTTACCGCTCTTCTGGCTCTTGAGTTGCGGTGAGAAAAAAAATAGTAATAGGATGATGTAATATTTTTTCACACTCTGTTTTTTAACATATATTTGCACAAACTATAAAGATAATTTTTATGAATGAAATTGTAGCTATCAAAGCCGATTTGCCTGAATTATTTCTTTTCATGCGCGACTACCTAGAGACGTTGGGCTTTTCGCATAAGTTCGCCGATATATTGAATGGAACATTTTTGTTCTTGTGTATTGTTTTGTTTAGCTGGATTGCCCATCAGTTTACCCGTAGAATAGTTGTAAAGGGTTTGGAGGCATTGGCCGCAAAAACCGAGACTATATACGATGATTTCTTTGTGGAGCAAAAGGTGTTTGTACGTCTCTCCTATTTTGTGCCAGCGCTTATTTTCTACTCCTTGGTGCAAGCCATTTTTGCACCTGAGCATACCCTCTATATTGTATTAAATAGAGGTGCCAATATCTTTTTTGTGGTTATTTTTATGCTCTCAGTAGTGGCTTTTTTTGCTGCAATAAATGATGCTTACGATACGCTTCCATTTGCAAAATCACGTCCTATAAAAGGGTATATTCAAGTTTTCCAACTCATTTTCTTGTTGCTGGGTGTTTTGCTCATCATTTCGATACTCTTTAGCGTTCGCCTTACGGCAGTTTTTGCTGGTTTGGGTGCTACCGCGGCTGTTTTACTCTTGGTTTTTAAAGATACCATTATGGGTTTTACTGCCTCTATTCAGCTCTCGGCCAATAAGATGCTTCAGGTGGGCGACTGGATAACGATGAACTCGGCAGCTGCTGATGGACGCGTGATAGAGATAACGCTCAATACTGTTAAAGTTCAGAACTGGGATATGACCATTACCACCATTCCTACCTATAATATGGTTGCCAATTCGTTTCAAAACTGGCGAGGCATGGAAGAGAGTGGTAGCAGGAGAATTAAAAAGTCGGTGAATATTGACTTGTCGAGCGTTCATTTTTGTAGCGATGCAATGTTGGTGCGCATGAAAGAGGTCGATTCGTTGAAAGCTACTGTTGAAGCTGCCATGTTGGCTCATTCGAAAGGTGAAAAAAGAGATGTGCTCAATACGCCTGAATATATTACAAACTTGAGCC
>JAYVSA010000305.1:0-2004 GCA_043775765.1 Breznakibacter sp.
ATCAACAAAATTTGTATTTATAGATTCTATTACTATCTCGGGTAATAAAGTTACAAAAGAGCATATTTTTCTCAACGAATACACCATACAGCCTGGCGATTCTATTCAATATAAGGAGGTTGCCCAAAACTTACTCTTAATTAAACAAAATCTTCTTAACACATCGCTTTTTAACTTTGTTTGGATTAGTTCAAGACTCACCTCGGAAAATCACTTAATTATTGATATATCTGTTCAGGAGCGCTGGTATTGGTGGGTTATGCCAATTCTTGAGCATGCCGATCGTAATTTTAGCGCTTTTCTTGAAGATGGCGACTGGTCGAGAATTCGTTATGGGGCGTATGTGCAGAACAATAACTTTATGGGACGTAAGAAGCTGCTTCGCATTCGGTTTAAATTCGGGTATCAAAATGTTCTGAGTCTTACCTATCAATCGCCTCAGTATAGACATAAAACAGGGTGGGGTGTTGGTGCCGATTTTATTGCTCAAGATCAAATTCAATCGACTACTGCCTACAATAAGCCTGTTAATACTACCCTTATTGGAGAGGCAGCCTACAAAAAGGTTGATGGAAAAATATTTTTCAACTATCGCCACAATCTCTATTACCGTCACCAAATATCTCTCATATTTAATCATATTGTTGTTAGTGATTCGGTTGTAAGCACCAATCCTTATTATCTCTACAACGGACAAAACTCTATTAAATATCTCGAATTTATTTACAACCTGAGTAAAGACACCCGTGATTCGAAGGTTTATCCCCTAGCGGGAAGTTATTATGGGCTCGATCTCTCGCTGCTCGGTTCTGGAATTTGGGAAAAGAATATGAATTATGGTTTCGTGGCGCTTCATTTAAAGCAGTTCGCACCCTTGGGAATGAGGTTTAATGTGGGCTCTGAGTTGGATGGATTTTATTCTATAGTCAATAAATTACCCAATTTCCTCTATTACGGACTCGGTTATCAAGATTTCATCAATGGATATCAGTATAATGTTATTGATGGCTCAGCCTATTTTACATCTCAAAACAGGTTGATGTATAATCTAATACCAACTAAAACCTTTGACATGAAGTTTATCGGCTTAAGCCAATTCTCTAAGGTTCACTACGCTTTTTACCTCAAAACATTCTTCGACTTTGGATATGTTTACAATAAATACCCATACCAAACCAACACTCTCACCAATAGTCTCATTGGGTCTGTTGGTGTTGGTCTCGATCTTGTAACTTATTACGACAAGGTTTTTGGCATCAGTTATTCAATAAATCGCTCAGGTCATGCTGGTTTGTATTTCCATATAAATTTAAAATTGTAAATTCGTGCAAATTAATATCTGCAAAATATCGTTATGAAGGTCGCCATTTACGGGAAAAGCATCAATTCACAGTCGCATCAAAGTTGCAATGAACTCTTTGAAGCGTTGCGCTCCTTGGGCTTCGAGGTCGTTGTTTATTCAGCCTTCTATCAGTTCCTTAACGAGAATACCTCTATTCATTTGCAAGGGCTATCTCAGTTTTCGAAGCATACGGAAATTGTTGGTTTCGATTTCTTAATCTCCTTTGGGGGCGATGGTACTTTCCTCGAAGCCGTAACATATGTTCGCGCGTCAAACATACCAATTGTGGGCATCAATAGCGGTCGCTTGGGCTTTTTGGCCTCCATTCATCAAAATGAAATTCTTGGTGCAGTAAATGAAATCGTAAATAACAATTTCGAGGTGCGTCAACTCTCACTTCTCGAAGTAAGTGCCTCTAATCTGGAGTTCGATACGTTTCCTTTTGCTCTCAACGAACTTGCCATCCAAAAACGTGATAGCGCCAGCATGATAACCATTCATGCCCACATCAACGGCGAATTTCTCAATTCCTACTGGGCCGACGGTCTGCTTGTTGCCACTCCAACGGGCTCCACCGCATACTCGCTCAGCGTAGGTGGTCCAATCGTACATCCAAGCTCTGACTCATTCATTATCAACGCTATAGCGCCACATAATCTCAA
>JAYVSA010000306.1:0-19758 GCA_043775765.1 Breznakibacter sp.
ATAAACATTGACAAAACTCATGGAGGCAAACTTGGACTTATAGCCGCCATTGCCTCCATTACATCGCTCGCAGTTATTAAAATTGTATCGAAAATGGGCTCCTTTTTAAGATAACACGCAGGCGAAACATTTAACCGCTGAAACAATATTCCAAATATGGACTACTCGTTTGGGGTGAGGATGTGGAGGTAATATTAATCTTGGCTTAGGTTATTACGCAAAGATCCGCAAAGAAAATGCGCAGAGTTTCGCAAAGTAACATTTTCTTTCTTTGCGAACCTTTGCGACACTCTGCGTAACAATCGTTTACTCCACGGTCTTCTCCACCAAACTCATTTCAGTTGCTAAAATATGCTCTTCACCTGGTTGTAACTCAATGGAGTGGTTGTAGGCATTAGCTGGCTCAACGCAAATAAATGCTTCGTAGGCATCTGCGGACATATCGGCACTTTTTTCGCAAACCTCTTTCCACGGATTCCAAACCACGGTAACGCTGCTTCCGCTTTTGGCAACTTTAATGTGTCGGCGTAGCGCTTTATCGTTTATGATGCAACTTTCGTGAGTGGCCACATAGCGTCGGTTGAGTTCGGCTTCGCCAAAGGTGATTTCCGAGGCGCTATCTTGAATTAACTCATCACCAAAACCATCATAATAGTGCGCTCCTTGTAACCCATCAACGGTAACTTCTTGGGTATTTGAAACAGCGAAATAGGTATGTAGTGCTTCTGAGTAGGTGAATGGTTTATTGTCGGTATTCATAACTTTAAACTCTACCTTCAAATGTTTGCTTACAGTAAACGTAATCTCAGCCCTAAAGCTAAAATTCCAAAGTTCACGAGTTGCTTCATCATCGGTTAAAAAGAGAGTTAAATAGGTTTCACCAATTCCGTTTGTACCACTCTCTTTTACATTCCAATAACGTAAGCGTCCAAATCCATGCTGAGGCTTTGTTTTGTCGGTAGGATGTGGGCCAAACCATGGAAAGCAGACTGGAATACCCCCACGAATAGCTTTTCCCTCTTCGTAAAAACTCTCGGGCGAAAGCCACAACATTGGGTAGCGCCCGTGCGGTGCAAAATAGGTTGCCTGCGCTCCGTAAAGCGATATGTCAGCATCGCCCAGTTTATTACTTATATTGGCAACAATGAGGTCGCCATCCATTTCTGAGAAACCTAATTCGCCTTCCACGCTATATTTCTCGTTTAGTTCGTCAATATCAATCATCCAAATCCTAGTTTAAATATTTCTATTATTTTTTGTATTTCTACATATTACAACCAATTTCGATTGTCTTTCCGTCTATTTCTAATTTTAAATTGAGCAACTAAGGTAATATTTTTTTTAAGTACTAAAAGAAATGGTAATTTCGCCCTTTCAAATTAATACGAGAATTTTAGATAGAGGCATTATGGAATATAATTTTAAAGAGATTGAGCAAACATGGCAAAAGTTTTGGATTGATAACAAGACTTATAAAGTTGGGATAGACAAGTCTAAACCTAAATTTTATGTGCTCGATATGTTTCCGTATCCGTCTGGTGCGGGTTTGCACGTCGGTCATCCGCTCGGTTATATTGCATCTGATATCTACTCTCGTTTTAAACGTTTGAAGGGCTTTAACGTCTTGCATCCAATGGGTTACGATGCTTACGGTTTGCCAGCCGAGCAATATGCCATTCAAACAGGACAACATCCGGCCATTACCACCGATACAAATATTAAGAGATATCGCGAACAGCTCGATAAAATTGGTTTCAGTTTCGATTGGGATAGAGAGGTAAAGACGTGTGAGCCAAACTATTACAAGTGGACTCAATGGGCGTTTATTCAAATGTTTAGCCATTATTTCGATACGAAGCTTCAAAAGGCAATGCCAATTGATGGCTTGGTAGCTCATTTCGAAAAAATGGGAAGTGAAGCTGTTAATGCACAGGTTACTAAAGAGGTTGCATTTACGGCATCAGAATGGAAAGCGAAGTCGGAGAATGAAAAACAGGAGACACTTTTAAACTATCGTCTGGCATATTTGGCCGATACGGTAGTTAACTGGTGCCCGTTTTTAGGAACTGTTTTAGCCAATGATGAGGTGAAAGATGGCTTGTCGGTTCGTGGCGGACACCCTGTAGAACAACGAGTTATGCGTCAGTGGTCGCTCCGAGTTTCGGCTTATGCGCAACGCCTACTCGATGGTTTAGATACTCTTGAGTGGAGCGACTCCATTAAAGAGGTACAACGCAACTGGATTGGCCGTTCGGAGGGTGCAGAGATGCTTTTTGCCATTAAAAACTCCGACATTCAACTTGAGATATTTACCACGCGTGCCGATACTGTTTTTGGGGTTACCTTTATGGTTTTGGCTCCAGAAAGTGCTTTGGTTGATACCCTTACCACTCCCGCTCAACGCGTTGCTGTGGATGCTTATATTGCCGAAACCAAGAAACGTACCGAGCGTGAGCGCCAAGCCAATGTAACACGTGTAACAGGTGTTTTCTCAGGCGCGTATGCGGTAAATCCTCTTTCTGGTGAGGAGATTCCTATTTGGATAAGCGATTATGTATTAGCAGGTTATGGAACAGGTGCTATTATGGCCGTTCCGGCACACGATAGTCGCGACTTTGCATTTGCAAAACAGTTTAACTTACCTATTATTCAGGTGGTTATACCTGTTGGTGAAGTGGCTTCTGATGCTTCAACTTGGAGCGAATCTATTGATTCAAAAGAGGGTACAATGGTAAATTCTGGCTTCTTGAACGGATTATCGGTAACGGAAGCTATTGCCAAAACAAAATCGTATATTAAAGAGAAAGCTATTGGAAATGTGAAGACTAACTTCCGTTTGCGTGATGCCATTTTTAGCCGTCAGCGTTATTGGGGTGAGCCATTTCCAATCTATTATAAAGATGGGTTGCCATATCCAGTATCGCAGAGTGAGTTGCCTATTGAACTTCCTGAGGTTGATAAATATTTGCCAACGGAGAGTGGCGAGCCACCTCTTGGGCGTGCTAAAAACTGGCAAACAAAAGATGGTTATCCATTGGAAATGAACACAATGCCAGGTTTTGCAGGTTCATCTGCCTACTACTTACGTTATATGGATCCGTCTAATAATGAGGCGTTGGTGAGCAATGAGGCCAATAACTACTGGCAAGAAGTTGATTTGTATATTGGTGGAAATGAGCACGCTACGGGTCACTTGATTTATTCACGTGTTTGGAACAAGTTTTTGTACGATATCAATGCTATTTGCAAAGATGAGCCATTCAAGAAACTGATTAATCAGGGTATGATTCAAGGGCGCTCCAACTTTGTTTATCGCATTGTTGGTACGAATAAATATGTTTCGTTAGGACTTAAAAATCAGTACGAAACAACCGCTTTACATGTTGATGTGAACATCGTTTCCAATGACCAACTCGATATTGAGAAATTTAAAGCTTGGGGGCCAGATAATAAGAATGCTGAGTTTATTCTAGAAGATGGCAAATACGTTTGTGGCTGGGCGGTTGAGAAGATGTCGAAGTCGATGTACAACGTGGTTAACCCCGATGATATTGTTGAGAATTATGGTGCTGATACGCTTCGTTTGTACGAAATGTTTCTTGGCCCATTAGAGCAATCGAAACCTTGGGATACCAACGGAATTGATGGGGTTCATAAGTTTTTACGTAAGCTATTCCGTTTGTTCTCCGACAAGAATGGTACCTTCACGGTTTCTGATGACGCTCCTTCGGCCGATGAGCTAAAGGTTTTGCATAAGACCATCAAGAAAATTACGGGTGATATTGAGTCATTCTCCTTTAATACCAGCGTGAGTGCGTTTATGATTTGCGTGAATGAGCTCTCTGATTTAAAATGCATCAAGCGCGATATTCTTACGCCATTGGTGGTGTTACTGGCTCCATTTGCACCACACGCCTCCGAAGAGTTGTGGCATAAATTAGGCCAGTCGGGAACTGTTTGCGATGCTCAATGGCCTATTTTTGAAGAGAAACATTTGGTAGAGTCGGAGTTTACTTACCCAGTTTCGTTCAACGGTAAAATGCGCTTTACGCTTACCCTTCCTGCCAATTTATCGGTAGCTGAAATTGAGAAAATTGCGCTAGATCACGAAACATCTATTAAATGGATGGAAGGTAAAGCGGTGAAAAAAATGATTATCATACCAAATAAAATCATCAATATTGTGGTGGGTTAATGAGGTGAATATTTGTTGCTAATTTCTGAGATTATGAAAAAGATCCTTAACATCATTAAGTCATATACTTTTCTGACATTTGGATTGGGCTGTATTGCTTTTGCATGGTCGGGATTCTTGATTCCTTCTCAAATTATTAGTGGTGGCCTTGCGGGTATAAGTACCCTATTATCACATCATTATGGATGGAATATTGGTTTTATTACCTTGCTGCTCAATGGTTTTTTAATACTGTTGGCAATTAAAATTATTGGTGCATCATTTGGCGTAAAAACCATTTATGGGGCTGTTTTATTTTCGGCTTTGTTAACGATTCTTGTACCATTTTTCCCTAATCCTGTTGTTTCAGATCGGTTTATGGCAACCGTTTTAGGTGGTATTTTAGCGGGCGTGGGCGGTGGCATCATTTTTTCCAATGGCGGATCGAGTGGCGGTACTGACATCATTGCCATGATTATTAACCATTACAAAAACATTAGTTTGGGAAGGTTGCTCATGATGGTTGATGCCGTCATTATCACCTCGTCTTACTTTGTTTACGGTTCGGTTGAAACTATTGCTTATGGTTTTGTAACGCTCGCCATTACGGGTTACACGGTAGATATGATTATAACTGGACAAAAGCAGTCGGTTCAATTTTTAATCATCACCAAACGCTATGAGGAGATAACGAAAGCTATCATCAATGAGGCCAACCGAGGCGTTACCATTCTCAATGGCACAGGTGGTTACTCGGGTAATGAGGTGAAAGTTTTGATGGTAATGGCGCGCAAGGATGAGTCATCGCATATATTAAAAATAGTGCAAGATATTGACCCAGAGGCATTTCTTACAATGGGTAGCGTAATGGGTGTTTATGGTCAGGGATTTGACAAAATTAGAATTTAAAAGATGTTTAAAAAGTTTTCGAACAGACAAAAATTAATTGCCGGATTAGTTGCTGGAATAGTTGTAATTATCTTATATACACTTATTTACTATCTGCCTAATAAATTTGTTGTAGATAAAGCGGGCTTAGATTATACCGATAGTTTGCCCGATTCCTTAATTACACCTCAAAAGTTGATTTATGGCTTTGTGCACGACTCGGTAAATGTAGAATATAATAAAGTTCGTAATGGCGATAACTTTGGTTCATTGTTAAATCGTTTTAATCTTTCCAACATTCAGATCGAAGATGCATCGGTAAAATCTCAAAAACTTTTCGACTTAAGAAAAATTCGTGTGGGGAATAGATGGGCTACCATTACCCCGAAGAGTGGATCATTGAAAGCAACCCATTTTGTTTACGAAATAGATTACACGCGTTATTTGGTTGTGAACATTGGCGATAGCGTAACTGCAACCATGGGGCAAAAAGAGGTTGAGCGGATGCACAAAATATCAACAGGTGTTATTACATCCTCTCTTTGGAATGCCATGAAAGAGAACAAAACGAGTCCGCTTTTGGCCGTTGATTTATCGGAGATTTTTGCCTGGACGGTAGATTTCTTCGGCATTGAAAAGGGTGATAGCTATAAAGTTGTTTACGAAGAAGATTATGTCGATGGAATGTCAATTGGCATTAGCAATGTTTCAGCGGCTTATTTCAAACATAAAGGTCACGACTATTTTGCGTTTAAGTTTGCCGAGAATGGTCAAGATTTCTCCTATTTCGATGAAGCGGGTAAAAGTTTAAAAAAGGCATTTCTTAAGGCTCCCTTGAAGTTCTCACGTATCAGTAGCAAGTTTTCTGGTTCACGTTTTCACCCAGTTCTCAAAATATTCCGCCCGCATTATGGTGTCGATTATGCCGCTCCTATTGGCACACCTGTTTTTGCTATTGGAGATGGAACCGTGCTGGCTAAAGGCTACGAAGGTGGCGGCGGGAACTACATTCGCATTCGCCATAATAGTGTTTATACCACGGTTTATATGCACTTGAGTAAGTTTGAAGGTGGTCTGACGGCCGGTAAATTTGTGCGTCAGGGTGAGGTTATTGGTTATGTTGGCAAAACTGGCTTGGCCACGGGTCCACACTTAGATTTTAGGGTTTATATGAATGGTTCGCCAATTAACCCACTGTCTATAGAATCGCCTTCTGTTGAGCCAATTAAGCCCGAAAATATGGATCGATATAAGAATGCAATCCTGAGTTCAAAACAGGTTTTAATGTCCGACACAATTAAGTAGTTGGACGCTATTTGTTCTTTCGAAGAGATATATTTATCATTTTTTAAAACCAAATATTTCTTACATTTGCAACCATTCGGTTTTTTGAAAGAAGTTACCGATGTCTGTTAAACCACTTCAATTGAATGTTGCTATGAACGAGCCAGGACAGAAGCCCACTTTTTTTCAGAATCTTAAGTTTAAGTACCGGTTCGCCATATTTAATGAGCAGACGTACGAAGAGCTCTGGCGTTTGAGACTTTCGCGTTTAAATGTGATAGGTTTCTTTGGCACGTTTGCTATGCTACTGATTATAGGCGTAATTATTCTTATAGCTTTTACGTCACTTCGCGAATATATTCCAGGTTATCCTAATACGAATGAACGTTTGATGATTGTTCGTAACTCGCAAATGGTTGATTCATTGATATTTGAAATCAATATGCGAGATAAATTTGTTCAGGTTATCAAAAATATTGTAACGGAGCGAAATCTCGATAGTACCTCTATTGAAAAGTACAAAAATGCACGTTTTGACACGGCTACTGTTGTTGTAAAACCAATCTTGTCTCGTACTCCAGAAGATGATCGCTTCCGACAAGAGATTGAAAAAGAGGAGCGTTTTAATGTTAAGAAAGATGTCCAAGGCAAGCGACATAACCAAATCGATTATTCATATTTCTTCTCTCCAATAAAAGGAATCATCACGAATAAATTTGGCGAAACGCAGAGCCATCTGGGAGTTGACATAAGCAGTACGCCAGGAGCACGCATTGCATCAATCTATGATGGAACCGTTATTTTTGCTGGTTTCACGGTTGAAAATGGATATGTGATACAGGTTTTCCATCCTAATAATATGGTAAGTATTTATAAGCATAACTCGCAATTACTTAAAAAGATTGGTGACAAGGTAAAGGCGGGAGAAGCCATTGCTACTGTTGGTAATTCGGGTGAATTCTCAACGGGGCCACATCTTCATTTTGAACTTTGGTACAATGGCGAACCCCTTAATCCAGAGGAGTATATTTCATTTAAATAATAACGGCTTCATCTAATGGTGAAAAATATTGCAATTCTCGGTTCTACCGGTTCTATTGGCACGCAGGCGCTCGATGTTATTGAGGCTAACCCGCATCTATTTCAAGTAGAGGTTCTTACGGCTAACAACAACGCATCGCTCCTCATTGAGCAAGCCATGAAGTTTAATCCCAATGTGGTGGTTATTGGCAATAAGTCGCTCTATCCGATGGTTAAAGAGGCTCTCAACGAAACAGATATCAAGGTTTATGCGGGAGAAGAGGCTATTGCTCAGGTGGTTGATATGGAAACGATTCACGTTGTTTTAACGGCAATGGTGGGTTTCTCGGGTTTAAAGCCTACTGTTAATGCCATTAAAGCTGGAAAAACCATCGCGTTAGCAAATAAAGAGACGTTGGTGGTTGCGGGAGATATTATTACGCAATTGGCCCTCGAACATAAAGTTGAGATTTTGCCTGTAGATTCAGAGCATTCGGCCATCTTTCAATGTTTGGCGGGTGAGTTTTCAAATCCTATTGAACTTATTTATCTTACCGCTTCGGGTGGCCCTTTTAGAGGTAAGAGTGTCGATTTCTTAGGTAAAGTAACCAAATGTCAGGCACTCAACCATCCTAATTGGAAGATGGGCAATAAAATTACCATCGACTCGGCATCGCTCATGAATAAGGGGTTTGAGGCTATTGAGGCCAAATGGCTCTTCGGGTTAAATGCAGAACAAATTAAGGTGGTCGTTCATCCTCAATCTATTGTGCACTCCTTGGTGCAGTTTACCGACGGCTCTATTAAAGCACAACTGGGTTTGCCCGACATGAAGTTGCCTATTCAGTATGCACTTGGATTTCCGAAACGTATTCCGAATAATTTCCCCCGCTTTAACTTTCTCGACTATCCTCAATTAACTTTCGAACAGGCCGACATTTCCGTTTTTCGTAACTTGAGAATTGCTTATGATTCAATGGAACGAGGTGGTAATAGTGCTTGTATTATTAATGCTGCCAATGAAATTGCGGTGGATGGCTTTTTGAATTCGAGGTGTGGATTTATCGAAATGTCGGATATTATTGAACAAACACAGGCAAGAATGAGTTTCATAGCCAAGCCATCTTTAACCGATTATTTTGAAACCGATAAAGAAGCTCGAATTATTGCACAATCGTTGTTTAAATAATAGGGGAAAGATTATATTTGTGCCACTTCATTTTATTACACTTAATTACTGATATATTTTAACAATGGATTTTCTTATAAAAGCCTTACAATTAATACTTAGCTTATCTATTTTAGTGATTCTTCACGAGTTTGGACACTTCTTCTTTGCCAAACTTTTTAACACACGAGTTGAGAAATTTTACCTCTTTTTTGATCCTTATTTCTCTCTTTTTAAATTCAAAAAAGGAGAAACCGAATATGGTATTGGATGGCTTCCGCTGGGAGGTTATGTGAAAATATCGGGAATGATTGACGAGTCGATGGATGTTGAAGCCATGAAAGAGGAGCCAAAACCGTACGAGTTTCGCTCAAAACCTGCATATCAGCGCTTGTTAATTATGATAGGCGGTGTGGTGGTAAACTTTTTACTGGCCATCTTTATCTTTTGGATGATGTTGTTCTATTGGGGTGAGACTTATGTCCCTGTGAAGAATGCGCCTTTTGGTCTCTATTATGCTCCTGTAGCCAAAGAACTTGGCCTAAAAGATGGCGATTTTGTGACGCGCGTGGGCAATCAAAAGGTTGTTGTACCTTCCGATATTGTGAGTGGAATAATTTTTGAAAGCGCCAAAGAACTGGAGGTAAAAAGAGGTGATTCGACTTTTGTAATCTCTGTTCCTGCCAATTTTGGTCATACTTTGGTAGGACAACATGTCAAAGTTTTGGCCGACTATAGAATGGCATTTGTTATTGATTCGGTATTGCCGAAAATGAATGCAGATAAGGCAAAAATTCAAAAGGGCGATAGTTTAATTGCCATTAATGGTGAACCAGCAACCTACTTCAATGAATTTGCTGAGAAGGCTACGGCTAATGCTGGTAAACAGCTCGATTTAACGTTCTTACGCGGAAAAGATAGCGTTTCGGTAAAATGTGATATATCGGAGGCTGGTAAAATTGGCGTAATTCAACGCAACTATTTTAAGCCATCTATGATAGAGAGGAGATCGTACGGTTTCTTTGAAGCTTTTCCTGCTGGTATAGAAAAAGGTGTTACTACGTTAACAAATTACATCAAACAATTTAAGTATCTCTTTAGTAAAGAGGGTGTTAAGCAAGTTGGTGGTTTTGCCGCAATGGGAAATCTCTTTCCTACGGCTTGGGATTGGGCATCTTTCTGGTCCACCACGGCATTGTTTTCAATTGCTCTGGCTTTTATGAACATCTTACCAATTCCAGCGTTAGATGGTGGCCACGTTCTCTTTTTATTGTACGAAATTATTACACGCAGAAAACCGAGTGATAAATTCATGGAATATGCTCAATATGTTGGACTTATTCTTATATTGGGATTGCTTTTGTTGGCTAATGGAAATGACTTGGTGCGTTGGTTGTATAAATAGAATTTAAAAATATTGTTATGAATTTCTCATCTTTTTTTCTTATTCAAATGCCCGGTGGTGGCGAATGGATTATTATTCTGTTAGTTGTTGTGCTTCTTTTTGGTGGTGCTAAAATACCTCAACTTATGAAAGGGTTAGGTGAAGGTATTCACGAGTTTAAGAAAGCTAAAGATGGTCATTACGATGACGATAAAAGCAAGAAAGAGTCTGATAAAAGCAAAGAGAATAAATAGTATTTCTCTTATTGATATTCAAAGAGCTGGAATAAGTTCCGGCTCTTTTTTTTACTGAATAAAGTAATTATATTGAGATGCATCAGTTGGTTAATCGTACATTTCGAAGTGTTCTTGTTGGTTTCCTTTTGATTTGGGCATTTTCACAATTTGCTCATTCTCAAGGTGCAGTGAATCATGAATATCCCGATTGGATGTATCAAAAACGCATGGATGCACTCAATAGTCAGTCCCCAATTTTATTTGAATACAACGAAAATGTGCGAGCGTATATTGATGTTTACATGGTTAAACGTCGGTCGCATTTTCAAAATATCTTAAATCGTTCTCAGCTTTATTTTCCTATTTTCGAAGAGTATCTCGACAAATATAACCTTCCATTGGAGTTGAAATATTTGGCCGTTGTGGAGTCGGCATTAGACCCTAAAGCAAAAAGTAGCTCTGGTGCCATGGGCTTATGGCAGTTTCTACTCAATGCGGGCAAAATGTTCGATCTTAACGTCACCACATTTACCGATGATCGATCGGATGTACGAAAATCGACAGAGGCGGCTTGCAAGTATTTACAATATCTCTACACCACCCTTGGCGATTGGCAATTGGCTTTAGCCGCCTATAATGGTGGGGTAGGTGAGGTGCAGAGAGCCATGCAAAAGAGTGGCAAGAAAAATTATTGGGAGTTACGCCCGTTTTTAACCGAGCAAATGCGTGGCTATGTGCCTGCTTTTATGGCCG
The DNA here is from genome assembly GCA_043775765.1 of Breznakibacter sp. Lineage (GTDB taxonomy): Bacteria > Bacteroidota > Bacteroidia > Bacteroidales > Marinilabiliaceae > JAGPHP01. The sequence continues at coordinate 10,908 of JAYVSA010000306.1, forward strand.
CAGCTTATGCCTTAACCAATTACGATAAGCACGGATTTGTATTTAATGCTGTTGAGTTAATCACCTATAATGATGTTGATTCGATATCTTTGCAAAAACCCTCTTCTTTGTCGAAATTGGCTTCGGTTTTAAATATCGATGTTGCCATTCTATCAAACTTAAACCCTATTTACACCAAAGATTATATCCCTGTTTTTGATAGTCCAGTTGTTGTATATGTGCCCAAAAAGTGCATTCCTCTATTTGAAAAAAATGAGCCACAACTCTATTCATTCATCTATAAAAATCAAATTTATAAGAGTTCTCTTTTGCAGGTAACTCAATTAAGTGCCCCAAAAATAAAGAGAGTGCACACGGTTTCTGATGGCGAATACTATCATAAAATAGCCATGACTTACAGCTGTTCGGTTGCCGACATCATGAGCTGGAATAAGATGAAGAAGAAGTCGCTCTATGCAGGGCAAAAACTTGTGATTTGGCAAAGTACCAAGCCTCAGAGCCCCTTCTTTTTTGCCGTTAATGAGGTGCGAAACGAGGATTTCATCTTCCTTAATGAATCAAAAGGCGGAATAAAAACGTCGTCTCATGATGGGCCAATAAACGATACTTATAATCCTTTGGAAACTTTTATTAAATGAGTCGAATTGCTCTTTTTTGGATGAGTTTTTTGGTAATTGCACTTTTGGTAGGATGCAATAGTGGCGGTACTTTCGAGAAACCTAATCCTACGGGCAAATCGGGTGAGGTGGCCATTGTTGTGGATGGGAGGTTGAGAGGAGACACGGCGGTAAAATATCTGAAAGCAGTTATGACTCAGCCGGTTGATGGATTGCCACAAATAGAACCGCTGTTTGATGTAACAGTTATTCCAGCTGATATTTTTTCGGCAATGTTCCGAATGATGCGCAATCTTATCATTATCACTATTAACCCTGAATGTCCAAAAGAGACTATTCGATATTCTAATAATGTTTGGGCCAACAATCAGGCAATTGTGAGAATTGAAGTGAAGTCGGACAGTTCGTTGCTTGCTTTTATTAAAAAAAATGAGAATAAGCTACCAAGTTACTTTTTGAAAGAGGAGCGCAAGAGATATGCTCAATTCTATTCTGCAAACAGCGAAACGAGTTTGGTTGACAGTTTGATACACAAATTTAATGCACAAATTGCCATTCCTGCGGGTTACTCGTTTCGAAGTAGTTCAAACGATTTTATTTGGGTAGGACAAAACGTTTCGAACATTCAGCAAGGTCTTTTTGTTTATTCGGTGCCTTTAAATGGCAAGAAAACATTATCGAAAGAGTACATTCTTCAAATGCGTGATTCTGTTTTGAAACGCAATGTCCCAAGCACGCGCTCGGGTTCATTTATGACTACAGAGCACCAATTTGAGCCGTTGAGCAAAATTATTGTTGTTAATGGAATAATGGCGATGTCGGTTTCAGGACTTTGGCACATACAGGGCGATTTTATGGGCGGTCCATTTGTTCTTACAGCATTGCCCAATGTGAAAAGAGATAAAATAGTAGTTTTAGATGGGTTTGTTTATTCGCCAGAAAAGCCAAATAAACGCAATTATATCAGACAGTTAGAGGCAATTATAGAAACGGTAAAATTTAAAGAGTTCAAAAATGACACTTCCCGTATTAAATAGAAGTGAGCTAATAGATATTTCGGCTCGAGAGGAGATTATTAAGGCCACGGCCAATCAGATAATAAAAGATTTTGCTGAGTTTGGCCTCGACATCCAGTTTTCGGGTGAGACAGCCAATTTTTACCAAGAGTTGTTCAGTCAAATGGAAGTTCATGTGGCCAGTTTAATGACCAATCACTACTCCAAATTCTTAAGTTTTCTCTATCGCATCGATATTAGCAACAAAGAGATTATTCTGTATGAGAATGAGTTACCAGGCCAAAGCCAATCGTATGTAATGACTGAACTCATCATTCATCGTGAAATAAAAAAAGTATTATTCCGAACCTATTATAGTAGTCAAAACAGTTCAAAAAATAGTTCAAATGATTAAGAATCCAACCATAGCAAAGCTAACAGCAACCGTTGCTTCAGAGCTTCCAAAAGGCATCGATACGGCCTTCATTGTTCAAACCTCGTCTCAATTGAAAGCGTTTGAGTTACAAACATCGCACATTCAATATATAGAAGAGAGAATTGCCGACAAGAAACCCTTGAGTTTCATTAGCAAATATCCTGGAACCACGGCAGTTAGGGCAGTTGAAGCAAGTGATTCTATTTTACCTGTTAAGTTACAAAAGCTTCGAGAAGATGGTTGTAAAATAGTTAAGCATATCAAAAAAGAGAAGAGCGCGCAAGTGGCATTATTCGATCTTGTAGGCAATAAAGAGGCTTTAGTTGCTATTCTTGAAGGAATGCTTTTGGGTAATTATCAGTACGATAGATATAAAAGTGACCAAGCGAGTTGCGAAGTGCCAGTGTCTGAAATATTGGTGGTAAGCAGCGCTTTATCGGCTCGCGAATTGGCTGATATCAATAATCTGGCTCTGGCAGTTTTCTACACACGCGATATGGTAAATCAACCCAATAGAGATCAGTCGCCAACACAATTTAGCGAACATATTGTTGAGTTGTCCGAAGAGGCTGGTTTTACGGTAGAGGTTTATAATAAATCAAAAATTGAAGCTCTTAAATTTGGTGGTTTATTGGCCGTAAATAGCGGGTCGGAAGAGCCTCCTACCTTTTCGGTGCTTGAGTGGAAACCAGAAAATGCCATCAATAGTCAGCCGTATTTGCTCGTGGGAAAAGGTGTTGTTTTTGATACTGGTGGTGTTAACATCAAAACAAGTGGCATGGTTGATATGAAGTGCGATATGGCAGGAGCTGCAGCCGTAGTTGGAACCTTCTATGCCGTGGCAAAAAATAATTTACCCGTTCATATTATCGGATTAATTCCAGCTACCGACAATAGACCTGGCAAGAATGCTTATGTTCCTGGTGATGTTATTACCATGCACAATGGCAAAATGGTTGAGGTTTTGAACACCGATGCCGAGGGGCGAATGATTTTAGCCGATGCTTTAAGCTATGGCGACAGATATAATCCGTTAATAACAATTGACTTAGCAACACTAACGGGTTCGGCAATGGCTGCAATTGGTTCGGCTGCTGCTGTATGCATGGGCAATGCTAACGATTCTTATTTCAATGATCTTCTTGAGGCGGGCTTTGCAACCAATGAGAAATTGGTACGCTTTCCTTTTTGGGATGAGTATGGTAAGATGATTGAATCGAAGGTAGGCGATATTAAAAACATAGGTGGCAAGGAAGCTGGTGCAATTACAGCAGGTAAGTTTTTGGAGCATTTTGTTAAGTCGCCATATATTCACATAGACATTGCAGGCCCTGCTTTTATTGACTCGGCAATGAATTATATTCCTGCCGGAGGTACGGGTTATGGGGTTCGTTTGCTCTATCAATATTTTTCAAAACTAAAGTAAGAAGGCTTTCTCAAAAATGTTAACTTTGGGGTTCATTTTTTAATCCTATAATTACACTACGAAATAAATGAGAACAGATATCAAAGTTGGAATTACGCATGGCGATATAAATGGAATTGGTTACGAAGTTATTTTTAAGGCTCTCGACGATCCTAGAATGCTCGAATCATTTATTCCTATCATCTATGGTTCATCAAGAATTGGTGCTTTTCATAGAAAGGCCTTAGAAATGCCTGCTATTAACTTAAATAGTATTCGTTCGGCTGATGAAGCAACATCTCGTAAAATACACATCATTAATTGTATTGATGATGAGGTAAAGGTTGATTTAGGTAAATCGACGGAAGTTGCTGGTGCTGCGGCTTTTGTGGCTCTAAAGTTGGCCGTAGAAGATTTAAAAGCAGGCAAGATAGATGTTCTGGTTACTGCTCCAATCAACAAAAAAAACATCCAGTCAGCCGACTTTCAGTTCCCAGGCCATACCGAATATTTAGAAATGATGCTTGGAGGAGAGTCATTGATGCTAATGGTTGGCGAAAAGCTAAAAGTGGGCGTTGTTACGGGCCATCAACCTTTAAGTACTGTTTCAAAATCAGTTACGGTGGATGAAATAGTTACTAAGTTGCAAGTTTTAAACAGCTCGCTTAAAAATGATTTCACCATTCGCCGTCCTCGTATTGCAGTTCTTGGGCTAAACCCACATGCGGGTGATGACGGATTACTTGGAAGTGAAGAGAAAGATGTTATTATTCCTGCCATTGAGCAAGCCAAACGTGAAGGCATTATGGCTATTGGTCCTTTCCCTGCTGATGCCTTTTTGGCTCGGGGCAAGCGTCTAAATTCGATGCCGTTTTAGCAATGTATCACGACCAAGGTTTAGTGCCCTTTAAAGCTCTCGAGTTTTCACAAGGTGTGAACTATACGGCAGGGTTATCGTTTATTCGCACATCGCCCGACCATGGAACGGCTTATGAAATAGCCGGTGCCAACCAGGCCGATGAGAGCTCTTTTAGAGCCGCAATATTTTTAGCAATTGATGTGTTTAATAACAGAGAAATGAATAAAGAGCTTTCGGCAAATCCGTTGAAGAGCTTTGATTCGGTAAAACAACACGATGATCACGATAGACACAAGCGAATTGTGTAGTTGCAGTTGTGTTATATATTTATTAGATTTATGTAGTTGGCAATTATATATCTGTCAAAATGAAGATAAAGCATTTCTCACACCATTTTAAGGAAGAAGCAACATGGGGCGAAGAAGAAGTTATTAAGTTTCGATGGGTTTTAATAACGGCCATTTTTCTGCTTATTGGTAATATTTACCTTTCTGGTTATCACGAGAGAGCTTTAATATCTGCTTATCCTGCAATATTTTATTTGATTTATAATGCGGGTCTAAATTACGTTATAAAGAGATATGAAAAGTTAGATTGGATGGGATACGTTAGCTCCTTTGTTGACGTAACCACCCTCTCCATTCACATTTACATGTACTCCTATTTTTTTGAACCGAGTGCCGTAATTACAGCTGCTTCCATTCTTATCTATTCGGTTATCATACTCTTATCGGTGCTTCGGTACGACGGTAGCTTGGTCATTTTTACAACCGCTTACACTGTCTTTGCTTACAATTTTATATACTTACTACTACGCCCATACATCGACCCAAAACTACTTGCTCAAGGTGATTTGTACGGTTGGGCAAGTATGTTTTATAGAAGTGTTTACTTTGGATTAATGGCATTTTACCTTTTCGCTATTCCAAAGCTTCTGAATAGACTTATGGCAAAACAGGTTAAAGCCATAGAAATAACCAAACAGGTTGAACTTAAACTCGCCATAGAACAGCACCAAAAGGATACTGCGTTGCAACATCTCGAGGCCGAAAGAGCCCTGTATGAGAAGCTAAACGAGCAGAAAATTATGATTGAACACCAAAATATGAAACTTCAAGAGCTTGTTGCCACCAAAGACAAGCTCTTTTCTATTATTGGGCACGATTTAAGAACCCCCTTTTCTATCCAAAACTCAATTGGCGATTTGCTCTTAGCAGACTTTGAGAATCAATCTAATGAGTATTTAAAAGAGTGTATCACCACAATGCGAGATGCCTCTTTGAATGGCATCATGCTTTTAAGTAATTTGCTGGATTGGGCTAAAGCACAAAATAACTTCAATACATACAATCCTACATCATTTAAGGTCAATGATTTGATAAGTGATGTTATTCAACTCATGGGTAATAATTACATGTTTAAGAACATCGATATTCATAAGAATTTTTCCGATGTCTTGGAGGGTTATGGCGATGTGCAGATGATTAAAACACTGTTTCGTAACATCTTAAGCAATGCTATTAAATTTACCTCCATAGGTGGGCGCATTGATATATATGCAGATGTGACGGACAAGGGCACACTTATCTCATTTAAGGACAATGGAATTGGAATACGACAAGAGAAACTGGCCAAACTCTTTTTAGTCGATGTTCATATCTCCTCTCTTGGCACCAATGCCGAAACGGGTTCAGGACTCGGACTCGTTTTATGCAAAGATTTGGTAGATAAACACAAAGGGCGTATTTGGGCCGAAAGTAACGGTATAAAGGGTTGCGAATTCTTTATCGAATTGCCAGCACAAATTAGAAAGCAATAAAATAACACACCACTCCCCCAAAAGCACCCCCATTTTTTACCACTCACACCATGTAATTGTCCCTCTTTTTTTATACTTTAGAGTATTCAAGAATAATGGAGTGAGCCGAAAAGCCAAATTAGAGTAGGCATTTTATAATCTTCACACTTATGGAATTTACTAAAAGTCAGTTGGAAGTTGCAGCTTATTATCTCGTTCATGGCAATGATGAACACGGATGGATTGGTAATTTAATGAATAAGATAAAAGGGCACGGCCAACACGGAAATCTCGATTCTACAGAAGAAGCAATCTTGAAAAAAGCCTGGGGCAAACGCAAGGAGGAAGACTTAGACCTTGTTCGTAAAGAGTTTAAGGCCGGAAATATTAAATGGGACGAAATTATTGCTCTTATCACTCCGCTCTCGGCCGATGAGAAGTATCAAATTTACTTCCTTGTATGTCGTGGAATGGTGCAAAAAAGTGCTACCGAAAGTTCGAAAGAACAAGATGGTTGGGAAACCGCCTATAAGTTTAGAGACGCTATAGGCATTGAATCTGCTGGCTACACCAATTGGGTGAGAGGTTAGCTCCAGATTTCGCGTTATACTTCGTTTATGGGAAGCAATATTGATTCAAAATAGATGGCCATTGCGGATTAGAGTTAAATACCATTATATCATAAGAAAGGCCTTGCTCATTTTACAGCAAGGCCTTTTTATACAATCAAACGGGAGCAATTTATTTAACCGTTACTAATTCAATATCAAAAATTAAAACCGTATTTGGTGCTATGGCATTATTCCCCGAAACACCATAAGCCAGTCTCGATGGAATATAGAAGCGTCCTTTACCACCTTCGCCCAACATGAGCGTTGCAATCCGCCAACCTGGTATAACATTTTGTAAAGAAAAAGTTAAAGTATTATTTTCAGTTGTCTGATCAAAAATAACATCATTCGTCATTTTTCCAACGTATTTCACTGTCACATTCGACGTTGCATTAGGCTTCACTGTGCTACCAGGCACAGAAATAGAGTAATATATACCACTTGCATCATCCTTTTGTGCCGTAAGAGCATGCTTTACTAAATATCTATTTATAATCGTATCGTCTGCAATTTTCTGACTCGCAAAATATTCTGTCGGACTACATGTAAAGGCCAACTCCTGTGAATTATTATTACTCAAATATCCAGGAACATACAAATTGATTGTGCCACCTAAACGGATTTTTGCCACACCAATTCTAATTGAATTAGAGTACATGTTAAGAGCTCTTACGTAAGTCGTATCCAATTTAAATGTATCTTTTATAACCTTCATGTTTAATTTGAGTGTTACTACAGATGTATCTACCAATACTTGACCTTTACCGCTGTCTACAATGGTATAATAAAACCCATAAGCATCACGCGTAGCTCTGATGTTGTTATAATTCATATAGTCAATCAACTCTTGCTCGTCAATTTCTGATTGAGGAATCGAATTGTCCATACAACTCGTAAGCCCCGCAACGGTTGCCAGTAACGCAATAAAAAACTTAGTATATTTCATGTGTTTAAAAATTAGAGAAATAAGTATTAGTGCAAATTAAACATTCCCATTCAATTCTGCAAAAGGAACGGACTTTCCCAACAAAATATATGCCATCTCAACGCTAAGCACTGTACAAAAAAGAGAATTTGTCTCATTAAAAAGCCCTAACACTTTTTAATGAATGTTAGGGCAAAAGGTTCTTTGCGAATTGAGTTGGCTTTTTAGGTTCGTTGCAATATGCTTAAATTTATTTTTTTAATACTACTTCGAACTAAAAACAAATTGCTCATCTTGGTGTGTTACCGTTATGGTTTTACTCTTGTCAATAGTTCCGCCAATTATTTGTTTAGATAACTCATTGAGTAACTCGCGTTGAATGAGACGCTTAACAGGTCTTGCACCAAATTGAGGGTCGTAACCCAGTTCGGCTATGGCGTTTATGGCATCATCGGTAAATTGTATGACAATACTGTTTTTAGCCAGCAACTCTTGAATGCCAATGAGTTGTATTTGAACCACTTCTCTAATTTCCGATTTAGAAAGTGGTTTGAACATAATGATATCATCTATCCGATTCAAGAACTCTGGACGAATGGTTTGTTTAAGCAATTCGAATAGCTGAATTTTGGTCTCCTCTACGATCTTGACGTCGTTGCTGCTGTTCATCTTGGCAAAATTCTCACGTATGAGCTGCGAGCCTATGTTGGAGGTCATGATGATGATGGTATTTTTGAAATTCACCATTCGTCCTTTATTATCGGTCAATCGGCCATCATCGAGAACTTGTAGCAATGTGTTAAATACATCGGGATGCGCCTTTTCAATCTCGTCAAAAAGCACCACCGAATAAGGTTTGCGTCGTACGGCTTCGGTGAGTTGCCCACCCTCGTCGTAACCCACGTAACCTGGAGGCGAACCGATGAGGCGGGTTACCGAGAATTTCTCTTGGTATTCGCTCATGTCAATACGTGTCATCATATTTTCATCGTCGAAGAGGAGAGCCGAGAGTGCTTTTGCAAGCTCTGTTTTACCTACACCTGTTGTTCCTAAAAAGATAAATGAGCCTATTGGTCGTTTAGGATCTGAAAGCCCAGCACGTGAGCGACGCACAGCATCGGCAATAGCCGCAATGGCTTCATCTTGCCCTACCACCCGTTTGTGCAAATCGGCCTCTAAATGGAGAAGCTTCGATTGCTCGCTCT
>JAYVSA010000307.1:0-5667 GCA_043775765.1 Breznakibacter sp.
ATATTGAGCTTTTACCTTTTTTGCTGCCACCAGTGCTCCATAGAGGTTTCCTGGAAATGGAACCGAAAAACCAACTATTAATGGGTTGTTTTCTTGAATTGATTTAATAATCTCATCTTCAATAATTTCACTTATAAAAGTACTTTTGTTAAGAGCACTAATAAGTGGTTCAAAATCAATGGCTACCAAACTCAGATGCTCAGCGTATTTGGTAAATGAGAAATAATTATCAAAGGCGATTTGATAGAACGTGCCGACTTCTTCTATAAATTTTGAGCCGTTAAACTTAGCCCAATCGTGCACTCCTGCCGAACCAAAAAGCATATCGAGTTCCTCGGTAGAAGTGGGCTCTGTTAGAATTGGCTTCAATTGAGTAGATAATCCAAATGCCAACGTATTATCCTTACCTTGCAAAAAACTTTTAACTGGCTCTATATAAGTTAGATAGTAATTCCGATTCTGAACAATAGTTCTCGCATCTCTCGGCAGTTTGCGTTTATCGTTCTCCAAAAAGTCAAAAAGCTTTTCTAGAGTTGCTCTGCTAAAAATTTGGTTAAAAACCTCAATGCCCAAATCGAACGGCATTGCATTGATACCCTTAGAATTTAAGAAACCCGTCAACTGCATGATGGCAGGGTAGGGTGTGTTGGGTTGTGTAAACGGTGGTGTAACTAATAGAATATCACTCTGTTTCAAGGCTTATTTTTTGCAAAGATACAAAATGTTGAATATCGATGGACGTATTTTTATCGCAATTTATTCGGATTGACAAGATAAAAAATTATCGTTATACAATTTCTTCTTATCTTTAACTTGACATAAAAACCAATAATGAATGGTGAAGTAAATTTAGTCTTACATAAAACAACAATTAAATGAAACGATTTTTTGTATTTGGATTTTTGGGTATTGCTATAATATTTTCACTCGTTATATGGTGGCGTTATTACTTTGTATTTGGCGAAGGGGTAAAATCGGGGGAGTTAAACTTTTTTGTTAAAAAGGGCTTTATCTTTAAAACGTATGAAGGCAGATTAATTCAAGCTGGTTTTCGTGCAGCGGTTCCTGGATCTATTCAGAGCAATGAATTTGAATTTAGTGTAGCCAATGATTCTGTGGCTGCAAAATTAGAACGGTGCAGTGGTAAAACGGTGGAACTCCGTTATGTTGAGTACCTTGGAACCTTACCAAATAGAGGGATGAGTAATTTTGTGGTTATTGAAGTTCTTCATGTGGGAGAACAGTAGTCAAATACAAATTGTAATTTAAAAAAACTCGCAAGAGAAAAATTCCTGCGAGCTCAAATATTTAGGGCTAATGTGATCTTAAAGTATACGCGATGCCACTTCCGACAAAAAGAATACAACCAGTAAAAGAGTAATACCCATAATGGTCATTATCATTCCACTTCTAAAAAACATGGAAGATGGCGTTTGAATTTGTTTTTTTATTGTAGTTGAGGATGTTTGAATGCTCAATTCTGATTGCGTGGATTGTGTTGTTGTTACAGTGCTGGTCAAATTATCACCACCCACCGTTATGTGGCTTTTATCGTTATTAAGACTTGTGTGATTATGAGAACCTGAGGTATCGAAACCATAGAAAATTGCCATTACAGCTAAAAGTAGTGTAATTTTCAAGAAATAACCAGTCTCATTTGTCTCTTTTCGCATCATATCAGTACACCTCAATATTTTTATAGGTTACAAAGATATAGCAGATGGACGAATAGGCGTTAATATATTTAATTTAGTTTACTAAAGTGGATTTTTCATTGACGAATGATCATTTTTGTATGATGAAAGTTAGTCAATATTTTTTTTAGTAGTAGCATCTTAAAAAAATTCAAAGGTTTTATATCATATATCCAAACATCCTGAAGACACTAAAGGCGCAACAAAGGCATCGAATTACCCAAATTATAAGAGCTAAAACACTAAATAATAGAATTAACATTTAAAAGTAACGAGTTTATCAGATTGTAACTGAAATTTTCAAAAAACTCAAAAAAATATTACTAATTTTGCACCTTGATATGAAATAGTTAGTTGTGTCATTTATTTTTAATGATAATACACTAATTACCAACAACATAACCATAAATATTCTAAATAAAGAGTATGTCTGAAATTAAAGAGATCAAACTCGTTCTTGAAGACGGGTCGGTATTTAAAGGAAAATCATTTGGCTATCATAAATCGATAGCTGGCGAAGTAGTTTTTAATACTGCCATGACTGGATATCCTGAGAGTTTAACTGATCCATCATACAAAGGACAAATTCTGGTTGCTACTTTTCCTCTTATAGGAAACTACGGCGTGCCTAAAGCAGATGCAGAATTTGGAGTGCCTAAATTTTATGAATCAAATGAAATTCATATTTCTGGCTTAATTGTATCCGATTACTCTTTTGAATATAGTCACTGGAATGCAAAGGGTAGCCTAAGCGACTGGCTTAAAGAAAATAAAGTTCCTGGTATATTCGATATTGACACGCGCGCTTTAACAAAAGTTTTACGCGAAAAGGGTGCTATGCTTGGTAAAATTATTGCCGATGATGTCGATGTTCCATTCTATAATCCAGATCTCGAAAATTTGGTAGCAATGGTTAGTACTAAAGAGAAAAAAACTTATGGTACAGGAAAACATAAAATAACACTTGTTGATACTGGTGCCAAATTCAATATTCTTCGTTGTTTGCTAAAACGTGATACAACTGTAACGGTTGTGCCTTGGAATTACAAATTTGCTGAAGAAAACTACGATGGTATCATGCTTTCAAACGGTCCTGGAAACCCAGAAATGTGCAAAGAAACCATTACTCAGATACAAAAAGCAATGGAAATTGGCAAACCAATTTTTGGAATCTGTTTAGGCAATCAACTTTTGGGAATGGCTGCTGGTGCTAAAACCTACAAGTTAAAATATGGACACCGAGCTCATAATCACCCTGTTATAAAAGTTGGTACAGATAATTGTTATATTACTTCACAAAACCACGGTTACGCTCTCGACAATGCAACTTTTAATAGCGATTGGGAACCTCTTTTTATTAACCTCAACGACAACACCAACGAAGGAGTTAAACACAAAACAAAGCCTTTTTTCTCCACTCAATTTCATCCTGAAGCATCGAGTGGACCAACTGATACGGAATTCCTTTTTGATGAATTCATTGAACTGATAGTAAAATCGAAATAATAAAGGGGGGCTATCCAAAAAGGTAGCCCCTTTATTATAATATTTATCCACCCTCCAATCTTACACGATTTTCGAACAGCATTCTGAGAATTTTATTCCATCTTTTCTACTCCTTGAAGATCTTTAGAAAAATATAAACAAGGCCAACCTCAATGTCTTGCAGTACTTCTAAATAAGAACCGTAAGTTTTTGAAAAATTATACCGAGAGCCAAATTCTTTAGATTTAAACAAGTCTCTTGAACCTACTGCATAGAACTCAATCCAATTACTATACTGTAAATTCTGAGCAATACTCAGACTAAAATGGTTTTAAACACCGAGAATGCCTGGCTTTAATCTCTTCATCTTATGTTATTAATAATTTATAAGAGAATTATCCTTGCCTCCTGTTATTACGGATATTGAATCTTTGTCCTCAAAATCAATCGAATAATTAAAATCACCCATTTTTGGAAATCCATTTACCATCTCCCCCAATTGAGCATTAAATAGATAAACCTGAGAGTTCTTTTTATCTAAAAATGACAAAAAGAACTCACCCTTACCATCTTTTAATAATCGAACCTCTGTTGGATTAATGACATTCAACTCTCTAGAATACAACACTTTACCGTCAGAATTAATAAGTGATAACTTTCCATTTGCAATAAATAAATAACCGTATTTATCTTTATCCGATTGAAGTAAAAAAAAGAAATGCTCTCCATTGCCTGGAACTCCTTTTAAAACCTCAACTTCACCAGAAGGAATAGCAATCTTAACCACTTCTCCATTTTCGTTAGATGTAACAAAAAAGTCCTTCTTTTCATCTTTCAAATAAAAGAAAATACTATTCTTATTCGGATGAAATGAACTCTTAATTTGAATCCGTTCCTTTCCTTTTCGATCAAGAATCTTATTTGAAAAACCATCAGAGTATAGAATGTAATCCTTACCTGCCGTTACAAAGTGTTGAATCGGACTTTCAATATTTCCTTCCAACTTATCCGCATCAAATCCAACTACTATATTACCCTTTTTATCATATACCCTAATTTCATTATCAATACATGGAACAAAGAGTCTAAAATCACCATTATTCTCATAATCAAAGAGAGAGAGTCCACAACAACTTTTAGAAGGCAATATAACAGGGTAATTTCCAATATTATTACCTTCAAAATTTAATTGATAAATTTTATCACTTGTATTAAAAATAAGTGCATTCTCCAGCTTATCTTTAATTCTTAATTGGGTAACTGAACTTAAAATTTGTCCATCAATAGGGCGTCTAAGAATAATTCGCCCAATAGAATTAATAAGATAAAGCACATTCTTGCTGTCTTGTACAACAACTAATTTCTCCTTATCGACTGGATTAATAACAAGGGTTGGCCTACTTAATAACGTACCGTCAAGATGACTTTTCCAACTAAAATCCTGATTTTCTACTTTGGTCAATCCATATTGAAAAACAACTGAGGAGTAAGTTGTACTATCATTTACAAACAATTGGGCACCAAAAATAGCATCATTAAAATCAAATTTGCTCAAATCGGTTATATCAGAAATAAACCTCTTTTTGGGGCATCGAGTATAAATAAATAAATTCTCATTTGCCGAAAAATTGGTTCGATATTCTTTATAAATAACATTGTGATTCAACGTATTGTTTATCAGATAGTTTTTATAAATTCGCTTCAAATAAACCCTATTATCAGACACAACCATGTAGCCATCAAAAATTATAAAATACTGATTTGGAACATCAATAAAAAAAGGATTGAAAAGATTATTCATTACACGTTTTGGAAGTCCGTTGTAAATAGGTAATTGAATGTCAGAATCAACTTTCCAGTCTTCAATAATTTCTAACTTATCGTTAATAGATTGAAAAATATTCGATAATAAATCTATTGATTCCGAATTACTAGTAAGTTTAATATACAAGGCTTTATAAGATGTAAGACCTAAACTATCTTCAAAAGATAATCCAAACTCTTTATCTATTAATGGCACCAAACTTAGCGCTGACTGAGAAAAAGGATTGATGGAATCTGACTCAGTTTTAATATGTTGATTGAGAAATTCAAGGTATCGAGAATGAAAAGTATTACTCTGAAAGGAATAACTAAAAATAGAATTGACAGATTCGGGATAAACAGCATCTAAACTCAATACTCCTGGGCTATTATTGAAAAATTTAATAAAATCGTTATTTTCAGAATTACCAACAACTATACCATTAAGAGCAATTAATTTATGCTTATAATCGATATCGTATTCTGCCCAACTATCGCTATTTTCAATACAACTGAGCTGATTTATCCAACCCCCAATAACCTTATCAAGTCCATAAGATTTGAATTTTGGTAAATTAATATATAAATTATCAAAATCGCTCTTTTTACTAATTTGAGACAGTTTTAGAAATTGCTTATTGTTCAGCAATGAGATATTAGACATCTGTTGTTCAACACTTTGAAT
>JAYVSA010000308.1:0-3095 GCA_043775765.1 Breznakibacter sp.
GTTACGCAAGCTTATTACCAATTGGCACACAATGCGAACCAATACAACGGCCACGAGACAACAAAAGCCATGAGGGCACGTCGAATTTCTGTTTTAGAAGACGATAAGAATGAAATGATTGATAATGAAATCAATGAGGTGAGTTTGGCTTCGAATAATCTTGTATTGAATCAACTCACCAATGTTGCGCGTCCACCTGAAGAGCAGGGTTGGGAAGATTTTGCTTCGAACCGAAAAATAGGGTGGAAAACAGGTACTAGTTTTGGTTTTAAAGATGCTTGGGCGGTTGGCGTAACGCCAGAATATACGGTAGGTGTTTGGGTTGGAAATGCCAATGGCGATGGAAATAGTCAGATTATTGGCGGTTTGGCATCGGCACCTATTATGTTTCAAATATTTAAACTTTTACCACCAACCTCGTGGTTTAAAACACCTTATGAAGATTTGTTAAAAGTAGAAGTGTGCCATCAGTCGGGCTACAAAAAAGGAAATTATTGCTCGGCTATCGACACCATTTTTTCGGCACCAAAAGGCGAACAAACGGCTACATGTCCATATCATAAACCTGTTACACTAACCGCCGATGGGCAATATCGAACCAATAGCAATGCCACTTCGGTATGGGATATGCGTATAGAAAACTTCTTTGTTTTACCACCCGCCGTTGAATATTATTACCGTCCATTGCATCCTGAATATCAGCAACTTCCGCCTATTGAGCCCGCCATAGAAGATGTAATGGAAAAGCAAATGCAGATTCTTTATCCAGAGGAGAATGCTGAGATTTTTTTACCAAAAGGTTTTGGAGGTGAACGAGAAAAACTGGTTGTAAAATTGGCTCATAGGAACAGAGCTAAGAAGATATTTTGGCATTTGGACGAGCAATTTCTTGTTACCACAGATCAAATAAATACTCTCTCAATTACACCAACTATTGGTAATCATACCCTTACGGCAACCGATGAAAATGGAAATAGGGTAGTGAGACGGTTTAAAATTGTGGGGAATGATTTGTAGGGACTTAGAATCTTGCAGTGGGTGAGGGATGGAAGTGGAAACCCCACAGAGCCGAGGTGGAGCTCGTCTGAACCACGGCGCGAGGAGTTGCAACGAACAGCCCGACAGAAAGGGCGGAATTAATAGATGGTTTGAAAGTTAATAGTAAACTCTGAAGTAATAGGAAACCCGCCCGTTGTGGCACCCCCAAATAAAAAAAGCTCTCCAAAATGAACTGGAGAGCTTTATACTTATGTGGTGAATGATGTTACTTAATAAGTCCTGCTTTAATCATATATTCGGCAATTTGCACAGCATTTAGGGCAGCGCCTTTTTTGATTTGGTCTGAAACGGTCCAGAAAGTTAAGCCACATGGATTTGTTAAATCGGCACGAAGGCGACCAACGTAAACAGGGTCTTTACCAGCCAAGAAAAGAGGCATTGGATACTCTTTTGCGGCAGGGTTATCCATAAGCACTACACCTTCGGCATTAGAGAACGCCTCACGAGCTTCGGCCACAGAAACGGGTTTTTCAGTCTCAAGCCAGATAGACTCGGAGTGAGCGCGCATTACAGGAATACGAACGCAGGTAGCACTTACTTGAATATCGGAGTGCATGATTTTGCGGGTTTCGTGGTACATTTTCATCTCTTCCTTAGTGTAGCCATTTTCGGTAAAAACATCGACCTGCGGAATGATGTTCATAGCTATTTGGTAAGCAAATTTCTCTACCACAATAGGTTCACCTTTTGCATAAGCGTGCATTTGGTCTTCGAGCTCTTGCATGCCCATAGCGCCAGCGCCAGAGGTTGCTTGATAGGTTGAAACGTGTACTTTTTTGATGTGCGAAAGTTTCTCAATAGCCTTAAGCGCAACCACCATTTGAATAGTGGTACAGTTTGGGTTAGCAATGATTTTGCGCGGTGCATTGGCACAGTCTTCTGGGTTCACTTCGGGCACCACTAAAGGCACATCGGTGTCCATACGAAAAGCGCTTGAGTTGTCAATCATAATAGCGCCGTGTTTGGTAATGGTATCGGCAAACTCTTTTGAAGTACTAGCGCCTGCCGAAGCAAGAGCAATGTCGATGCCTTTAAAATCGTCGTTGTGTAAAAGCTCTTTAACAACAATTTCTTTACCTCTAAAGGTATATTTGGTTCCCGCACTACGAGCCGAGCCAAATAAAACCAACTCTGTAAGTGGAAAATTTCTCTCTTCTAAAACCTGAAGAAACTCTTGACCTACGGCACCAGAGGTACCCACGATTGCTACTCTCATTGTAATTTTTATTTACTAATTGGTTGACTTTTAAAATTTAACGCCCATACTACTTATATGAACGGGTTACAAAAATATATAATTTTTAATTGAAAAAAGCGTGAAGAGAGTTTTAGTACAATTTTTATTGGTTTTGTTAAATATTTCACAAGTTGTTGCCGCTTCATCGTTGGGCACAGATACTCTTGTCTTTAACAATTGGGGTGGTAGTGTTGCCGATTTTAAGTTTGATAAGGTGTTAAATAGCATTCAACTAAATGGAAATCAGGCCAATAAAGAGGCTTCTGTTTTTTGTGCCAATGCCCTAAACAGCGGAAAATGGAGCTTTAGATGCAAAATGGAGTTTAATCCGAGCAGTCAGAATTACGGTGAGGTTTTCTTGGTTTCCAATGACACAATTGCCTCTGAACTGAGTGGTTATTCGGTGGTAATTGGGAAGAATAGCGATCGTATTGAATTGGTAAAGCACGTAATGGGAACATCTACCACGATAATAAAAAGCATAGACAATTTCT
The DNA here is from genome assembly GCA_043775765.1 of Breznakibacter sp. GTDB lineage: Bacteria > Bacteroidota > Bacteroidia > Bacteroidales > Marinilabiliaceae > JAGPHP01. Next base: position 2,791 of record JAYVSA010000308.1, read on the forward strand.
TGAATATAAGTTTGGTAGATGTGTTTATTGTTGTAGAACGGAGTGATTCTGGTTTGTGGAGTTTACACGTTAACATGGGAAATGGGTTAATAGATATTGGAACGTTTGAGGATAAAACCCTTCTTGAGAGTCAATTTTTTATGGTTAGATGCCAATATACATCCACCCGAAGCACAAAATTTTGGTTTAGTGAGATGTCGGTAGTTGGAAAAACCATTGAGCCTATTGTGTTAATTGACAGAACAATAGAAAAACATGATATTCTTATTTCTGAATTAATGATAGATCCATCGCCGTTGGTAAAT
>JAYVSA010000309.1:0-11889 GCA_043775765.1 Breznakibacter sp.
GTTGGCGTTGAGAATGGCAATTTTTGTAGCATAAGTCAATCCTTCAGCACCCAGCATTTTGATGTATCCGTAAGTGATAGGCATCACGCTTGCGCTACCCCAAGGAGCTGCCGAAACAGCCGAAATACCTTTTCGTCCGTTGTTTACAACAGGGTGTTGCGGAAGGAAGTTGATGAGGTGTTTGGCAACCGCAATAGGGCCTACGCCAGGGCCACCACCACCGTGAGGAATGGCGAATGTTTTGTGCAGGTTGAGGTGACAAACATCGGCTCCAATAGTGCCCGGATTGGTGAGTCCTACCTGAGCATTCATGTTGGCGCCATCCATGTAAACCTGTCCACCGTTTTGGTGAATGATTTGGCACACCTCTTTAATGCCTTTTTCGAATACCCCGTGAGTAGAAGGGTAAGTAACCATGAGGCAAGAAAGCGCATCTTTATGAAGTTCAGCTTTTGCTTTGAGGTCGGCCACATCAATGTTTCCACGTTCGTCGCACGCCACCACTACCACTTTTAGTCCAGCTAAAACAGCACTTGCCGGATTGGTTCCGTGTGCCGATTGAGGAATAAGGGTAACATCGCGGTGAGCTTGGTTGATTGATTTTTGGTAAGCGCGGATAACCATAAGTCCGGCATATTCGCCCGCAGCGCCCGAATTGGGTTGTAAGCTCACATCGGAGAAGCCTGTTATTTCGGCTAAATCTCTACGGAGCTCTTCAAAGAGTTGCATGTGACCAGCTGCTTGGTCGAGAGGAACAAAAGGGTGAATGCCTCCAAATTGAATCCAACTCAACGGTAACATTTCGGTTGCCGCATTGAGTTTCATGGTACAAGAACCAAGCGAAATCATAGAGTGCGTTAGTGAAATGTCTTTGCGCTCCAATAGTTTGATGTAGCGCAACATATCGGTTTCAGAACGATATTTATTGAAAACTTCGTTTGTTAAGAATTTAGACTTTCTGGCGAAGTTTGCCGCAATAGTATTTACCTCTGCAATTTCATGAACGGCAATAAAAGGCTCCCAAGCAGCTTTTGCAAACACTTCAATAATCCAGTTAACATCTTCAAGGTTTGTTGTTTCATCGATGCTTAAGCCCACTTCACCATTTTCGAAGAAGCGGAAGTTCATCTCCAAGTTAAGAGCGTAACGTTCAATATCTTTAATACTTACACCAACGGGTAGTTTAAAACGAACAGTGTCGAAGAAGTTCGCATTGAGTTGTTTGTAGCCCAATTTGGCAACTTCAGCCGTTATAAGTGTTGCAATGTTGTGAATTTGTTTGGCAATGCGGGTTAACCCTTCGGCACCATGATATACGGCATAAAACCCTGCCATATTGGCCAACAGAGCCTGAGAAGTACAGATGTTTGAGGTTGCTTTTTCGCGTTTAATATGTTGTTCGCGTGTTTGAAGTGCCATACGAAGTGCGCGTTTGCCATTGGCATCGAGCGTTACGCCAATAATTCTACCTGGCATAACACGTTTCATGCTATCTTTTGTAGCAAAGAATGCTGCGTGTGGGCCACCAAAACCCATTGGGATACCAAAGCGTTGAGAGGTTCCGAAAACAATATCAGCACCCCATTCGCCTGGAGGAGTTAGAAGCGCGAGGCTCAATAAATCGGCTGCCACGGCAACAACACACCCTACCGCGTGAGCTTTCTCGGTTAGTCGTTGGTAATCAACAATCTCGCCATTGGAGTTTGGATATTGGATAATAATACCAAAGTGATCGGGCGTGATGTTGAATGATTTGAAATCGCCATAAATAACTTCAATGCCAAGTGGGTTTGCTCGTGTTTCTATCACGGCCTTGGTTTGAGGCCACACCTTGTCATCTACCAAAAGTTTATGAGCATTGGCCTTTACTTGTTCGCGCGAACGGCTATTGAACATCATAAACATTGCCTCTGCCGCCGCTGTTGCTTCATCTAAAAGAGAGGCATTGGCAATTTCCATGGCGGTAAGGTCGGTAATAACGGTTTGGAAGTTTAAAAGCGCCTCCAAGCGGCCTTGTGATATTTCGGCCTGATATGGTGTGTAAGATGTGTACCAAACAGGATTTTCAAGTACGTTACGAAGAATTACCGCAGGGGTAATGGTGTCGTAGTAACCCATGCCAATATAGGTGTTGAAAACTTTATTTTTGGAAGCGATGTTTAATATTTTACGAAAATACTGGCGCTCCGTAAGTCCACTCTCGAGTTTCAGCGACTCGCTCATACGGATGTCGGATGGAACAACCTGCTCAATTAACTCATCGAGAGTTTTAACGTTTAGTTTTTTGAGCATGTACTCAATCTCGTGCTCGCGAGGACCGATGTGTCGGGTTACAAAACTTTCTACAGCCATTTTGCTTTCTTATAGTGATGAAAATCTATTACTTACTTGTTGTTCTTATTGTGAGAATGACGTTCTTGTCAAGACAAATTAGTTTAAAAACTCGTTATACAAACGCTCGTCTCCAATGGTGGTAGAGCTACCGTGACCGCTAAAAACCACGCAGTCATCGGGTAATGAGAGTAAATTTTTAACGATGCCCGCAATGAGTTGTTCGTGATTTCCTCCAGGTAAATCACTTCGGCCAACGCTTCTTTTAAAAAGTACATCACCTGCTATAACAAATTTATCTTCGGCCGAATAAAACACAACACCCCCTGGCGAATGGCCTGGAATGTGGCGAGCTTCGAGTTCAGAATGGCCAAACTTGATGATTTCTCCATCGGTAATATCACCCGAAACCGTAACTGGTTCATCGTTAAATGGTAAGCCATACATTTGAGCATGTATTTTTGCCTGATTAAGTAAGAAAATATCATCGGCATGACAATAGAATGGTACTTTATAGGTGTCTACAACGTATTGGGCTCCAAAAACATGGTCGAGATGACAATGGGTGTTGATGACTTTTTCTATTTTTAGATTATGACGCTTAATAAATCCATCAAAGAAATCTTTTTCCGATTTATCTAACATACCTGGGTCGATAACCACGCAACTACCCGATTCATCGTGAACAATATATGTGTTCTCCTGAAAAGCACTAAAAACTAAAACATCTACTTTCATAGCAATACATTTATTTGTCTACTACCCCGCTCAACATGGGTACAAAAGAGCAATTATTGAAAAAAGAGGTAACCACATGAGTAGTCGATTCTTTGTAGAATTTAACAATTTGCATGTGCTGCGAAGTGCCTATTGGCGCCACCATAATACCACCTACTTTGAGTTGTTTGATAAGGTTTTCGGGTGTTTCAGGAGCTCCAGCTGTTATTATAATTCGATCGAAAGGAGCTTCTGAAGGCAATCCTTCATATCCATCGCCAAAATATAAGTTGGTTTTGTAACCCAGTGCTTTGAGGAGTGTTCCTGTTTTATTGTATAGCCCTTTTTGACGCTCAATTGAGTGCAAGTCTACTTTCATCTCTATCAGAATGGCTGCTTGATAGCCAGAGCCCGTACCAATCTCAAGCACTTTTAGTTGGGGTTGAACTTCGAGCAAAGAGGTTTGAAGTGCCACCATTGATGGAGCCGAAATAGTTTGGTTATTGCCAATTGGAAGCGCTTTATCTTGATAGGCCATCTCCTCAAGAGTAGGTTCAATGAAAAGGTGGCGAGGAACTTTTATGAGTGCATCTAATAAAGATAACTCCTTGAATCCAAGCGTTTTCATTTGCTCGGCCATTCGTTTCCTTAGTCCAACATGTTTGTATGTATCCAATCTTTTTAACATGGTGCAAAATTATCACTTAAAACTGTATATCCTCAATTTGTAAAATTATTTTTTAGCTAAAGTTTTTACTTTGGTCAAATTTGGCCGAGAATAATGGTTAAACTCGATTAAATATTTAATTTTGTTCTGATTTTCAGAACTTATGTTAGAGGAGACCAAAAGGCTAAATACGAAAAAACTCTTTATTGCTCAGTTAATGCTCGATTTTGTGAGCCTTATTCTGGTGCAGTATTTGTTTTTTCATTTTATAATTAATTATGCCAATAATAAACTTTACATACGGTTGTTTGAGCTCTACTTCTCTGAAAATCAACTAGCTAATTATAGCTTTGTTGCGGTGGTCTTTTTATTGTTCTCTCTTTTAGGAAATTTCTATCATGTTATTTCTCGTGTAACCTCGATCAATGCCTTTGTAAATTCTCTTTCGGCAGCGCTCGCAACAACATTTGTAGTCTCGTTAATAGCAATTTATTTTCTTCATTCTAGTTTTTCAAGGGTTTATCCGCTCTTTTACACCTTTGGCTTTGCGCTCTTCTCTTTTACTTTTGGTGTTCGTTTATTGCTCATTTTTTGGAGATATGGCAAAATTAAGAATCGGGAATTGGGGTATAATACCATTATTATTGGTTCAAATAGTCGTTCGTTGAAACTCTATCATGAGTTGAAAGAGAGCGCGGGGAGAAATGGTAATATTTTACTTGGCTTTATTGAGGATCAATCTAAACCAGGTCCTCTGTTGGCCCATTTACCATTTATGGGTTCAATGTCTGAGCTTAAAGATGTTTTGAGAGATAATCAAATTGATGAAATAATTATTACTACAAAAAACATTCTCCACCTAGAGATTCAAAACGCCATTACAACGGCCAAAAAGAGTGGAGTGGTGATACGTGTGATGCCCGATATGCGGAGTATTCTCACTGGTGCCATTCGCGTAACAGATATTTTAGGGCCTAATTTAATAACCTTCAAAAATGACCTGATGCCCCGTTGGCAAAGGCTAATTAAAGGTGGTCTCGATATTGTCTTGTCGGCTACTGCCTTTTTTTTACTGATTCCAGTAATGGTTCTTATTGGAATTACGGTTGTTCTTACCTCAAAAGGTGGAATCATTTATACGCAAGATCGTATTGGCAAACATGGTATTCCTTTTAAGATTTTTAAGTTTCGAACCATGTATTCAAATGCTGAGGAGAATGGGCCTGCGCTTTCGTCGGAACGAGATCCACGCATCACCAAATTTGGGCGATTTTTAAGGAAATGGCGTTTGGATGAGTTGCCACAGTTTTTGAATGTGATGCTTGGACAAATGTCACTTGTTGGTCCTAGGCCAGAAAGAGATTTTTTTATCAGTCAACTCATTACTAAAATACCTCATTATCAATATATATTTATGGTAAAGCCGGGTATTACCTCGTGGGGAATGGTGAAATATGGTTATGCCGAGAATTTAGGCGAAATGATTGAGCGATCGAAATATGATATTATTTACATCGAAAACATGTCGTTACTTGTAGATTTTAAGATAATTTTGCACACTCTTAAAACAGTCATCTTAGGTAGGGGCAAATAGCATCTGCCTTTAAACGTAAGAAAATGAAAATAGCACTTGCTCAACTCAACTACCACATAGGCAATTTTAAAGCCAACACCGAAAAAATTATAGCCAATATTGAGCGCGCTAAAAAGGAGGGAGTCGATTTAATTGTCTTCTCAGAACTGGCTGTTTGTGGCTATCCGCCTTATGATTTACTCGAGAGACGTGAATTTGTGGAGAGTTGCTTTGATGCCATTGATGAAATAGCTAAACATTGTACCAATATTGCTGCTATTGTAGGAGCTCCAAGTATTAATTTTAAGGAGAAGGGTAAAAAGCTCTATAACAGTGCTTATTTTTTGCAAGAGCGCGGTGTTTCTGCCATTGTACATAAAACTCTGTTGCCTAATTATGATATTTTTGATGAGTATCGTTATTTTGAACCGAACAAAGATTTTGACCTGATAAAATACAAGGGAAAGCGCATTGCTATTACTATTTGTGAGGATTTGTGGGATAGTCAGCCAGTAGCCAACTCGTTTGGTCGCGATAAGCTTTATACCATTTCACCCATGGAGAAGTTGGCCCCCTTGAAACCCGATTTTGTAATTAATATAGCCGCATCACCATTTAGCTATAATAAAGGTGAGATCCGTCGCCAAATAGTGGCAGATAAATCATTAGCCTATAATTTGCCTTTTTTCTATGTGAATCAGATTGGTGCCAATACGGAGATTGTTTTTGATGGCAACTCTATGGTGGTAAATAGTAGAGGTGAGATGATTCATGAGTTGGCCGATTTTAAAGAGGATTTTTATGTGGCCGACTTGAATGAGATAGACAATCAACAACCCATTCCACTTGCCAAACCCGAAAAGATAGCCTCTATTTATGATGCGTTGATTTTGGGTATTCGTGACTATTTTCAAAAGATTGGTTTTAAAACGGCAACACTCGGGTTGTCAGGTGGAATAGACTCTGCTGTAACAGTAGCTTTAGCCGCAGAAGCCCTTGGAAGTGATAATGTAAGAGTGCTGTTGTTGCCGAGTCAATATTCGTCCGATCACTCAATAAACGATGCTGTGGATTTAGCGAATAACCTTAAAATAGAATATGAGATTGTTCCTATAAAAGATGTTTTTGAGAGTGTGGAAAAGGCCATGGAGCCTTTGTTTGCAGGGTTGCCGAGTAATCTTGCCGAGGAGAATATTCAGGCGCGAGTGCGTGGCGTATTGCTGATGGCACTTTCTAATAAATTTGGTAATATTTTACTCAACACCTCCAATAAAAGTGAGGCTGCAGTAGGTTACGGAACTCTTTATGGCGATATGTGTGGCGGACTTTCGGTGCTTGGCGATGTTTATAAAACGGACGTTTTTGCTTTGGCTCGATATATTAATCGGAATGCGGAGATTATACCTGAAAATTCTATTGTAAAACCGCCATCGGCAGAATTGCGACCAGATCAAAAGGATTCTGATTCTCTGCCAGAATATCCTATTTTGGATGATATTTTATTTCGGTATATTGAGTTAAACCAGTCGTTTGAAGAGATTTTGGCGGCAGGTTTCGATGAGGCGACTGTACAAAAAACCGTTCGTTTGGTTAATATGAATGAGTATAAGCGCTTCCAAACACCACCTATTATTCGTGTTTCGTCTAAAGCCTTTGGTATTGGCCGACGTATTCCGTTGGTAGCAAAATTGTAGTTGTAAGGCTTTAGTTGATTATATCCTGAGTCTTTAGTTGAGATATTGTTGTATTAACTTTATCTACCCACATTTGTAAGCCAGCCGAATTCCAATGTGTATCCGAGTAATGATATAGTTGCTTGTTAGACTCTTTGAATTCATTAAATACATTAATGGTTTCAAATTTTCGTTGTGATGAGTTCTCAATTTTCGTAATAAGATTATTGTATTCTTGTTTTCGATACCCAAGTATACTTACTGGATTTGGTATAATTGATAGATATACTTTGTTGAACCCTTTATTCATGTAGTTTTCAGTATACTCATTAATATTGTTAATGAGTTGATTTAATTCATCACTAGATATTTTTTTAAAAGCACTAGTCTGTAGGGATGAATCTATCGTCTCACCCAAAAACAGATATTTTTTGTCGTCAGATACATAGATGTTTGCTGGTAATCTATTGAAATAATGGTAGTTGAAGTCTGCTTTGAATTCTTTGATTGGCGTGAGTATTTCAAAATCAAAAAAAAGATAATTTAGATTATTATCAATTTCTCTGCTTGCTACTATTGATTCAAGTTTAGATGTTATTGATTGGTAATAAGGGTTGTAAACAGTTGAACTGTTGCTAAATGGGTGGTAAAGCGTCTCTTTGTTTAGAAATCTTGTGAGTAAATATCTTTCCGTAGATTCAATTATTAGAATATTAAATTTAGTTGAGTCAATAGTAAAGTTAACGGGTTTATCGCGCCAGTCTGCAAAGAACATTGAACTCGTGTTGATGAAATTTCCTGAAGTCACTTTGTTGGCTAAATAACTGTCACCAATAAGATGAAGTGATATTTTATCGTTCCCATCTGGAATACTGTCTAGATGATATGGTGTAAATGGCGATTTGAAATCGGATAGGAAACTCATACCATATAAGCCTCCAAAGCTATTGTTGGTACCTGCTAGCAGAGGGATTTGCTCAATAATGCTGTATTTTAAAACAAAATGCATAAAAGAATGCCTTAAGGCAATCGTATATATGAAAATCAGAAGTAAAAGAATGATTCGCGTAACAGCCTTTTTCATGATCTAAAATTGAAAGTAGATGAATTGATTTTGATTTGATACTCCGAGAAGATAAATAACGAATAGAGTTGCTGCGAAAACAAACCAAAACTGGATACTGTTTTTTGTGTTGATGATGCTGGCGTATTTCTCTTTTACTAATAATAAACAAACAAGTGTTGTGGCAAGAACAATTTCCTGCCAACTAAATGGAGTAAGAAGTTTATCTGTGAATGTTGTTTGAGCAATTTTTTTTATTACATCAAAAGCAATTGATATAGAAGGTGATCGGAAGAAGATCCATGCAAATGTTACCAGTAGAAACGTTGTTGAAATCTTTATTGAATTATAGAAGTATTCCGCATATCTGTTTTTGAAGTTAATAGGCCTAAATAGTTTGTCTTTTTCAATTGCAAATATTAAATAAAAGCCGTGTAATGCTCCCCAAACAATAAATGTCCAGTTTGCACCATGCCATAGTCCACTTAACAAAAAGACAATGAATAAATTAAGATATAGTCGGGGTATTGCAACTCTATTTCCACCAAGAGAAATGTATAGGTAGTCTCTAAACCAGGTCGATAGGGATATATGCCATCTTTTCCAGAACTCGGAAATGGATTTAGAAAAATATGGACTATTGAAGTTATCCATGAGCTTAATACCCATAATTCGTGAAGCGCCTATGGCAATATCCGAATATCCTGAGAAATCACAGTAAATCTGGAAGCTGTAGCAACAGGTGCCAAATAGAATAGATAATCCATTTTGCGTTCCAATATTTGCGTAAGAATAATCAACAATTTGGGCTAATCTGTCGGCAATGACCATCTTTTTATATAATCCCCATGCCATTAATATTAAGCCACTTTTTTAGCGTTCAAAATCATAGGTGTGTTTTGCGTGAAATTGAGGAAGTAGATTTTGAGGACGTTCAATGGGACCCGCAACGAGTTGAGGGTAGTACATGACGTAAAGTGCGTAGATTCCAAAATTTCTCTCCGCTTTTTGGTTGCCTCGATAGACTTCTATTGTGTAGCTCATGGCTTGAAATGTGTGAAAAGACAAGCCAATTGGCAATAGTATCGATAGATAGGGGATGGGATTGCTGAGCTGAAAATAGGTTAAAACTTGGGATAGGTTCGTGTTTAGGAAGTTGTAGTATTTAAAAACTGCTAATACACCTATATTCGCAATAAGGCTAATGATAAGATATGTTTTCCTTTTTCGGCCACTTGCAGTCTCTATATATATTCCGGCAAAATAATCAATGATGATTGTAAATCCTAAAATAAGGATGTAGACAGGGACAAACACCATGTAGAAATAGCAACTCGCGAATAGTAATAGTTTCCATCGGTGTTGATGTGCTAGTTGAAAATATGAGATGGTGACAATTGCAAAAAAGAGAACAAATTGTAATGAATTAAATGCCATGTTGCGGTATTGTGATTGGAAGTGTGACCCTAAATTATTGTGGCGAAATTAGTTAATTTGTTTGAGAATTAACTTTGTCTTAATACATGACTTTTAGATCTGTTTTAAATAATTAGGGGTTCAAGGTTTTTTCTCCCAATGTGTAAACCATTGCCTTAATTTTATTGGCCATCTCTTTTGGATTCTTGATGGTTTTTAGCTCTTTATATGATATTGGTTCGCCGAAGCTGAGGGTAATGGTAGCGCCTTTTTGCTTAAAGAGTTCGTCGGAAAGAAAGAGCATCTCGAGATTTATTTTGATGCCTAAACGCTTGCGCCAATTGGCTAGGCCGTAAAAGAAGTTTGAGTTGCAGCCGTTAATGTGTACGGGCACAATGTAACGGTGGTGCTCAATGGCTTTTTTTACGAAGCTTTTTTTCCACTCCAAATCGGCAATTATGTTCCCCTTTTTGCGGGAGACTAAACCTGCCGGAAACATTAATATTTGAGTATCTGATTGGTAGGCTTCTTCGAGCTTGTGAACCGCGTCTTGTGTTTGCGAACCATGTTTATTTATAGGCAAAAAGAGCGGTTTAAGGTTGTCGACATTCATGAGAATATCGTTTACTGGAAATTTGATGTTTGGAAAAACCTTGCCTATTGCATCCATTAATATCACCCCATCTAACCCTCCAAGAGGATGATTTCCGGCAAAAATATAGCGCCTCTCGATTGGTATATTTTCTAGTCCAATAACATGATAGGTAATGTTGAGATGCTCAATAATTGCCGCCGTAAAATCGAAGCCCTTACAGTGGCCATATTTTAGCAAGAACTCATTTATTTCTTTCTGGTGGATAATGCGTTTGAGGTAGTTTACTAAAAACTTGGGTATCCACTTAACGATTTTAGGATTTTTAGAATTTAAAACCGCCTCAATATCAATGAGTTTTGGTTTTGTAGTTTCACTAGTCATATTTGTACAATCAAAATTTGGCCTAAATATAGATAAAAGCACTATATTAGTTGCAATTCAATTTTATTATTGCCCCAATGTTTGTAGAGGTTATACTTCCTATTCCGCTTCCTCAGTTGTTTACTTATCAGGTGCCACTCTTTATGCAACCGTCTGTTTGTGAGGGCGTAAGGGTTGTTGTGCAGTTTGGTAGGAAGAAGTTTTTATCGGGTGTGGTACGCCGAGTGGTTACTTCTGCGGAGAGCAATTATGAGATTAAAGAGATTATTTCGGTGCTCGATGAGTCGCCTTTGGTGAATGAGTTTCAGTTCAAATTTTGGGATTGGATTGCAGATTACTACCAATGTACTTTGGGCGAAGTTTATAAAGCAGCCATTCCAGCGGGGTTTAAACTCGAAAGTGAGACCAAAATATTTATTGCCGAATTGCCAGAAGATGAGGAGTTACTTGCAGAGACGGTTGATTTGAGCGAAAGAGAATTAACGATTATTAAACATCTTAAAGAGAGTAAAAGCGCCACTATTGAGGAGTTAGTAGATGTGGTGGATGTTAAAAATGTTTTGCCAATTATAAAGTTGCTTCTCGATAAAGGGTTGATTTACATTAATGAAGAACTCAAAGAGGGTTTTAAAACCAAGGAAGATAAATATATTATCCTTTCACCAGAGTTTGCTTCGGAAAATTCTGTTAATCAGATTCTTAAGCAACTATCCAAAGCGCCAAAGCAGGCAGAGTTTCTTTTGGGCTACCTGCATTTAATTGGTGGCGGCTCCAATTTAGAAAAGCGTGTAGAGATAAATAAGAAAGAGCTCATAGAGAAGGTGAAAGGGACAGCAACACTGCTGAAAGAGCTTCTTAAAAAGGGTGTTTTTATCGAAATTGTTAAAGAGGGAACTCGTCTTGAAGATCGTGGGGCGGAGGAGATAGGGCCAAGAGAACTCAATGATGCTCAGGTTGTTGCGTTGAGTGAGGTTGAAGAACAATTCTTAACAAAAGATACGGTTTTGCTACACGGTGTAACCTCGAGTGGAAAAACAGAACTCTATTTTCACTTAATAGAGAAGTGCTTGGCACAAGGCAAGCAAGCGCTTTATTTACTTCCTGAGATTGCTTTAACGACTCAAATAACTACTCGATTGACCAAAGTTTTTGGCAATAACGTGGGTATTTATCATTCTAAATTTTCTGATGCTGAGCGTGTGGAAGTATACCGTAAAGTGTTGCAAAACAACTCATTCCAAATAATTCTTGGCGTTCGGTCGTCCATCTTTTTACCATTTAGTAATTTGGGGTTAATTATTGTTGATGAGGAGCACGAACAGTCGTTTAAGCAGTTTGATCCAGCACCACGTTACAACGCCCGTGATTCGGCTTATGTGTTGGCTAAAATGCACAATGCTAAGTTGTTACTTGGTTCGGCTACTCCAAGTGTTGAGAGCTATTACAACGCTCAACAGGGTAAGATAGGGATGG
>JAYVSA010000310.1:0-7856 GCA_043775765.1 Breznakibacter sp.
CTACCCGCCCCGAGAGAATGCCGTATTTGTGCTCTTTATTGTATTTTTCTACATCGAAATAGACATTGCCATTGCTTTCATACCCCATTCCAGCAGAAACTATTTGATCAACAATCTCTAATTGTTCAATAATATGGCCTGAAGCGCGCGGTTCAATGCTTGGAGGCAAAACATTAAGCTCGTTCATAAAAGTATGGTAACGCTCGGTATAGTACTGCGCCACCTCCATCGGTTCTAACTCCTCCAAACGTGCCTTTTTAGCAATCTTATCTTCTCCCTCGTCGGCATCGTTCTCCAAATGGCCCACATCGGTAATATTTCTAACGTAACGAACCTTATACCCAAGGTGCTGTAAATACCGAAAAACTAAATCGAAGGTAATAGCCGGACGTGCATGACCCAAATGCGGATCACCATAAACAGTTGGTCCACACACATACATCCCAACTCTATTTGGTATCAGCGATGTAAAAGCCTCTTTGGTTCTGCTAAGCGTATTGTATATAACGAGTTGATTTTCCATTTACTAAATCATTTTTGAGGCCGTAAAATTAAAAATTTTTGCCAATAATTAAAAGGTGTGCATCGCCTGATGACTGGTTATTTTACTGTTCATCTGCTGATAGGCTACTTTATTTGTGCCTCCATAGGATTTCTCAAATTTTTGGCCTCTAAGAATACTGCTTTTACTGAGCCTATCAATATTTTGGCCTCCACCACAATAGGAATTCTGTTTCTATCCGCCGTTACCCAAACCAACATCTCCTCTCCTCCGGAAAAAAGGGCATTTTTAGGCAAGAATGGCGAAAATTTGTAACATCGAAATGTACGCTCAGCCCTATCTTCAACATCTTCTATTCCCAAATATCGAACATATAGATTCTCTATCTTACCGTCTAAAATAAGGGTAATGGGAATTTTATCGTTTAATTTATAATTTGTAAAATCCATGTTTCTGGTCTTATACACCATACTCAAAACATCGGCAGAACAATTCATTAAAGACATCTCTTTCACCTCAGCAGGTTGTTTCTCCATTCGAACAGAGGTTTTTAATCTGTTATTGGTGGGATTAAACCAATAATATTGCAACGAATTAAAACGACCCTCGTTGCTACTCTGTTTGTAGTAGAATGGTTGCAGATGCAGCGTGTCTACAATGGCTTCAAAGGTGTCGCGCACGGAATAAAAAAGATCATACCCTTTATAGGTAGTTCCTTGGGCTTTGAGAGTGTAGGTTGGCACTCCGTTATAATTGCCCAATTTTGCCGAAAAAGTTACCTCTCCAGCGTTCATCCATATAAAATTCCAATTATAATAGGCCGAATATTTCACCACTTCTCCGTCGCTAAATGCCTTATTTTCTTCCGTGCATTGGGCAGTTGCCACCATTCCCCAACCGAAAAAAAGTAGAAACAACCCAACCACGAACGGCAGATGTTTTTTCATGTTATAACGATGAAATCTATTTTGAAACAAGTCCGATATTTTTTTCAACCGCTTCCACTTTATGCTTCATACGGTCTGATTTACCTTTCCGAATATCCATCGTGATGTTGCAATAAACACGAGAAGCATGGGGCTCTAGCACTTTATAGGCGCCATTTATTACGGCCAACGCCTCTTCTATGGTCTCGGTTTCAATAGAGGTGCCCATCGAGTTCAATTGATAGCTCACTCCACTTTCTCGAATATAACGAATCACCTCCGAAACATATTTACTTACGCTATCTCCTTTATCTGTGGGGAATATAGCCATACTCATCAGTACCGACATATAACTACTCTTTTCGTTTCTTGACTTGAGTTCTGTTTACCTTCACAAATTTTTCTAAATCAAATGTTGAGGCATCCCACTTTACATCGTGCCGCCAATTGGCGCGAATACTTAGCTTTTCCGGATAATAGAGAATCCTTTCTGGCAGAATTCCTAATTTATAATTGCCAATATCTTGTTTCTTATTGCGGTTTTCATCTACAACTATTTTCAGAAAGTAGGAGCCTGGCTCAATCAACGGAAACGCCATTTTACCATTCTTAGGCACATATTGTTGTCTTATTACACTCTCTTTGGGATCAATCAACTGAACCAACCAATTTTCGGCACCATTTTCAATAGTAAAAAGAAGCAGACCATAACTGCTTTCCGACTTAATCTCAAACTTTCTATTGATGCTATTATTTACAACGCCATAAGAATTTGTAAATGTAGCCGAATCAACCGTTAAAAAATACGTGACATCGCGCTCCCACTTATTCTTAATATAATAGCGCGTTGCCAATAGAGTGTCTTTAATTATTTCGAACGGAATCTCTTTTTTTACTGAATCGCGCTGAACAAACAGCTTAACTCCACTCTCATTAAACGACACTGCAGGTGAAGCCAAGACAATGGGGTATGGCAACTGAATTTCATGCGATGCTGGCATTCCACTAATCGCAAAAACAGGCTTGGTTACAATTTCACCCTTCTTCAATCTCTTCTTTGGTGCCTGCTTTTCAAAGAAATACGTCACAATGGTGTCGACCTTGGCATAAACTTTATCCAAACTATCGGTGGTATTGTATTTCAACGTAAAAGCCAGAGAATCTTGGTTAGACACGAGCGTATCGGTAATCCAAAAGGTAATGGTATCGCGGTTCAAGGAGTTTTGGCGAATGGCCCAACTGCTAACTTTTCGACTCGTGTCCGATTGAAGTTTTAAATCGATATCACCAATCAATGGGCGACTAAAGAAAATATTTACTTTTGAACGATCTTTGCGCTCCTGATTCTCAATATATTGCTTTTTGAAATCTTCTTGATACATGAAAAGCTGAAGCTTATTGGGCAAATAAACTTTTTCTTTTTTAATGCCCAATGAGTCTATATTTACAGAATCTTTCTTAAGAATAGTTTTTAAGAGTGCTGTGTCGCGCACGGTTTGCATCTCAATAGATGGCGAGAAAGTATCTTTATTCCACCCAATTTCCTCGCCTGGCTGGTCGAAGAAATAGTTTCTATTAGCATCATTAAGAGCAAATATTCGATAGGTTCCCTGCGCAATATTATGTATCGAGAAAAAACCTCGTTGGTCTGTTTTGGCCAAACGCAACGGAACTTCTGAGGTAAAAGCAGTATCACTCAAATTGCTGTAAAGCAACACCAAACAGCTCGCAATGGGCTGTAAATCTTTGGAATCATAAACATTGCCAGATACGGCAAACGAGTCTATTACTGTTCCTGTAGAGAAGGAAAACCTAAAATCTTTTAGCACATTGCCCTCATTATTGTCTCTAATGGCATCTGCAAAATCGAGGGTATACGTGGTATTTGGTTGCAACTCTTCATCGAATTTTACAATCAAATTCTTACCTCGCGCCTGAATGGTGGGTTTATTTTTAAGTGGCGGAGATGAAACAAATTTAGTGTCCATATCCAAGACTTTGATAAACTCATCAAACTGAATATCAACCTCTTTACCCTTGAAATTAAGCGCATTGGCCTCTGGAGTCGATTTCTCAACTTTTGGCGGTACAATGTCTTTTATTCCGCCTTCAGGATAACCTGTGTTGGCGCAAGATCCTATTACTGCGACCATCAATACGCCAACGAATATGTGTAAATTACTTGTTCTCAAACTTCTAAAATTTAAACCAAGCAAAAATAGGACTTTTAAATTCAATAATTTCATTGGATTTATAGAATATCTCTACTCAATTGCTTTAAATTTAATTTTCAAAGACTAAGTAGGTTGATTGCCAAGCAAAAAAGTATAAATTTGCCAAAATTAACAACTCCAAGTTCGCAAATAATGGACAAAAACATATTGAAAGATAGCAAAGTTCTGCTTATTGCTTTAGGTATTACAATTACTGTTGTTTTGTTGTTAGGAACTCTCCTATTCCGTAACAATCAACAAATATCAGCGCTTAACGATGTTATGGATATGGAAAAACAGGAACTCACCAAACAATATCAGGAACTGGCTTTCAACTTCTACGACTCTGTAAAAACGGATAACGACTCGCTTAACAATTTGGTTATTAAGCAAAAAGAGAAAATTGGCCACTTCATTGAAGAGATTAAACTACTCAAATTCAACAACGCTTCTAAAATTCGCGAGTACAAAAAAGAGCTCGAAGATATGCGCGGTGTTATGCGCCACTACGTTATTCAGGTTGATTCGCTCAACCAAATAAACATCAAACTAAAGGCCGAAAATGTATCGTATGTTGAAAAACTAGGTGCCACACAGAATAACGTCAAAGTTCTTGAAGGAGAAAAGGCCAAACTGGTTAAAAAAGTCGATTTAGCGTCCAAGCTCGATGCCAAAAGCCTCCAAGCCTCAGGTCTTAATCCGCGCGAAAACGAAACCAAGAAAGCCTCGCGCGTTGCTAAAATACAAGTCGCATTTACGGTGGCTAAGAATGTGTCGGCTCCAGTGGGTGAAAAAATACTCTATCTTCGTGTTACCGACCCAAGTGGCCAACTTCTCACCGATGCCGAAACCAACAAGTTCCGCTTCGAAGGCAAAGATATTGGCTATTCTAGCCAAAAAAGCATTGAATACGGTGGCGAAGAGATGCAAATCAATCTCTTTTACAATACACTTGAAGGTGGACTTCAACCTGGCAAATACGAACTCGACATCTTTGCCGATGGGAATAATATAGGCACAACCTCCTTGGTGCTTAAATAAATTCATTCTCTAAAGTGAATATTTCAAAGAGCAATTTCAAATATGATATTGCTCTTTTTTAGTGGCAAAAATATTTGCAAAATAATTCTATAAGCTCCTCTGTCATTCTTAATCAGTAAACCCAAATTTCTATTGCAAATTCTGGGTTAACCAGATTGAACCCGAATAAACAATCCTAAAACAAAAGAGCCCCTGTAACTTAATACAGAGGCTCTTTTAAAATCATAATTTCCTTAAGCAGTAACTTCTTTCTCTACTGCTAAACGACCACGGTAGTAACCACATTCGCCACAAACTGTGTGCAATTTTACGGTAGCACCGCAATTTGAACAGCTTCCTAAAGCTGGCATAACAGCTTTATCGTGAGTTCTTCGTTTGTCTCTTCTCGTTTTCGAGATTTTTCGTTTAGGATGTGCCATTTTTAAACCTCCTTTTTATTGTTATCTATTAATTTTTTCAGCGAAGCCCATCGCGGATCAATCTCCGCTTCGTTTTCCTCGCCTTGTTCGTCAAACTCGTCTTCATACTCATTTTCGCCCTCTTCGTCTCCATCTTCATTGATTTCAGAAACCAAATAATGACTCAACTTGCTCATCATCTCCGCATTGCAGGTAGAATTACCGTTTGAATCCTCAGGATGAACCACTCTCATGGGCATGCTCAATACAATAAACTCATAAATGTACTGCGCAATGTTAATCTGATTCTCGTCTCGTTTAATAACGATAATCTCCTCAGTTTGTTCTTCATACTCCTCTCCAAATTTTACGTAAAGCTTTCCATTTGCGGAAATCGGTACAACCAATTCGTCGAGGCAATCGTCGCAAAAACTCACAAACTCACCGTTTATCTCAAACGTGAAGGTAAGCAAGGTAGCTGTTTTATCGAGGAGAACTTTGCAACTAAATTTCCCATCTTCAATAACGGTACTTTCTAAAAGCTCAAAAAAAGTGGAATCTAAGTTAAAGTTCCACTCGTGTCTTGCATCTTTTAAACCTACAAACTCTATTGAGTAATCCCTTAATTTATCCACGTAATATTTGTAATTCGCTGTCTATAAAAACTTCGCAAAAGTATATAAAATAAGTCTGCCATGAAAGAAAAATATTCATTATCAACAAAAAAATATTCATTTTTTTTAACCAACAAATCTTACATCTTGTTAATCAGAGATATACGAAAGGTTGTTCCTTTGCCAGGTTCCGACTCTTTTACAAATAATTTACCCTTATGGTACACCTCTATTATTCTTTTACAGAGAGTGAGCCCAAGCCCCCAGCCACGTTTTTTTGTGGTGAACCCTGGTGTAAATATCGTTTTATGCAACTTCTTGTGAATACCCTTCCCATTGTCGATAATGTCAATTTGTGTCGATTTGGAACTGTTCTCAAGAACAATAATAATAGTGCCTTTGCCCTCCATTGCATCAATAGCATTTTTGCATATATTCTCAAGCACCCACTCAAATAAAGTTGCATTCAAATACGTTGAATAGTTGCTATTAAGCTTATTAACAATAGTAAACTTCACCTGCGACGATGTCCTAAGTTTCAGATATTCAACAATATTATGAATAACCAAAAATAAGTCTGTCTCCTTGAGTTCTGGTACTGACCCTATTTTGGAGAATCTATCGGTAATACGCTCCAGATGCGCAACATCTTTTTCTATTTCATTCACAATATCGGGCTCCACATTCTTGAGTTTGAGCAAGCCCACCCAACCCAGAAGAGACGACGTTGGTGTGCCAAGCTGATGCGCAGTCTCTTTCGACATTCCAACCCAAACCTTGTTTTGCTCGGCTTTTCTACTACCACTAAAGGCTAAATATGAAATACCCACAAAAACAATCATCAAGAGGAGCTGAATGGTGGTAAAAAAAGTCAGCTTTGTAATAATATTCGACTCTTTATAAAATAATGTTTGATGCTCATTTCCGCCCAAACCAATTACTATGGAGTCTTCGTTGTGTCGCATCTCTTGTAATTCGCGGTACAAATACTGCGTACTATTCTCCCTTGGAAGCGTTATATTTCGATGATAAATGATTGTATCATTCTTGTCGGTAAGAATAACGGGTACGGTGGTGTTGTTTTTTATGACATCGAAAATGAGGTTAAGCGATGTACCTCCTTCTGAGGAGAGTTCCCGCGTTGCTTCTGCCCATAACCTTACTTTCTTAATCTCCTCATCTTTCAAAATCTTAACCAAACTTCTAGTGTAAAAAATGGAACCAACACCAATGGATAGTGCTAAAAGAAAGAGAAAGGCTTTGATAATACGTTTGTTACGCAACTGAATCATGTGCTCTGATAATTATAAATTCTAAGAAACAAAATACAACAAATTCTCAATCTAGGAGTGGATTATGATATAACAACGTTGGATTTTGAATTCTATTGAACAAATAGTTCGTCATCTACTTAGTGCCCCATTTAATGAGCGCTCTGGAAACATCATCAAGCCTAAGAGGTTTCGTTATATAATCATCTATACCAGCCTGCTGAGCCCTTTCTCGTGTGCTTGCTTCCGATGAAGCTGTCATGGCAATTATTGGGCATTTGATATTGTATTTTCGCATTTCAATAGCCGTCAAAATACCATCTAGTTCGGGCATAAAAATATCAAGAAAAATAAGATCATAGCTTCGCCTTTTCGCCTCTTCAAGAGCCTCTAATCCGTTGCTGGCAACCATTATATGGTATCCTAACTTGCCAAAAATACTCTGCACCACCTTTTGATTTAGTGTATTGTCTTCAGCTACTAATATATTCAGTTGCTCGGGTAAAATGGTATCGATATTAAGTTGCTTGTTTTTTATTCTATAAAATCGTCGGATAATAAAATCGTGTAATATATTGATTTTAACAGGCTTTAGCAGATAAATATCCGCTCCTAGCTTTTTTCCATAATTCATATTCATTGGCACATTGTCCGAACTCTGAAGCATAATCAAGAAATTTTTACTCAAGTTGTGATTATGTAACTCTTGTAAGAAATCGAGTCCATTTAAATCGGCTCGATGATCTATTATCATCAAGTTAAACTTACTCTGTGTGCGCAACTGATCAATAGTTTCCTGAGTAGGAGACATAACTGTGTGTTTAATCTCGAGCGCCGTTAAGTTACTTGCAATCTCTTTTATATGTACTCGCTCATCTGTAATTATAACGG
>JAYVSA010000311.1:0-10040 GCA_043775765.1 Breznakibacter sp.
CCCGATGTACCTAACTCATTTACACATACCATCAGAACACATGACAATAAAGTTTGCGCTACCGCTGTAACTATTTGGAAACTTAGGCAATAGACATAACACGCTTTTGCTTACTACTATTTTAGGGAATAAGTTAGATATTTGTTGGTGTTCTGCTTTCTAAATGCACTTATTCGGTTGTTGTTTATTATATAAAGGCATTTATCTCTATTGAATTACCGATTTTACGCTACCTTTGCACCATGCAATTAGAAAAAAATATTAAAGCTATTTTAGCAAACCTCGGTATTGAGGCGCTAAATGAGATTCAAGAGGCTACTTTGGGAGCCAATCCTACTCAGGATATGATATTGGTAGCACCAACAGGTTCAGGCAAAACACTCGCCTTCATGCTACCTCTCTCACAACAACTCGATGCAAATTTAGAAGCCGTACAGGCTATCATTGTTTGTCCATCACGCGAGTTAGCCATGCAAACAGAAACAGTTTTTAGAAGCATGAAAACTGGTCTTAAGGTTAATAACTGCTACGGCGGACACTCCATTCAGGTTGAAAAAAACAATTTAAGTAATCCACCAGCCGTACTCATTGGTACACCAGGCCGTTTAGTGCATCTGTTAAAGCGTGGTCTCTTCTTAACCCATGCCGTGAGAACATTGGTACTCGATGAGTTCGATAAATCACTGGATGCTGGTTTTGAAGAGGAGATGAGTTTTATCATCGACCGTATTCCAAAGGTGGCAAAGCGCGTACTGACTTCGGCTACGCAGGCTATTGAAGTGCCTAAATTTGCGGGTATGACTTTACCTCTGAAGTTCGATTTTTCTGAACAGGAAACAGAAGCCGTATTGACCATTAAAACCGTAAAATCGGAAGGTACCGATAAATTGGAGACACTCTTTAAGTTGCTCTGTTTAGTGGGGCATGAGTCAACACTCGTTTTTTGTAACCACCGCGATGCTGTTGATCGAATTAGCGATTTACTCTATGGAAAGGGTTTGAAGCACGAGGTTTTTCATGGCAAGTTGGAGCAAGATGAGCGTGAAAGGGCACTCCTTCGTTTGCGAAATGGTAGTATTCATATTCTTATTTCAACCGATTTAGCAGCTCGTGGTTTAGATGTTCCCGATATTAAACACATAATTCATTATCAGTTTCCGCATTCGTTGGAAACTTTTGTACATAGAAATGGCCGTACAGCACGTATGTTTGCCGATGGTACTGCGTATTTTGTCTTATCAGAAGAGGAGCATTTGCCAAAGTACATCACAGAAGTGCCAGAAGAGTTAATATTACCTGAAATTACTACTCTTCCAACCCTTCCAGAGTGGGATACTATATATATTGCAGGGGGTAAAAAAGATAAAATTAATAAGGTAGACATCGTTGGTCTATTACATCAGAAAGGCCATCTTTCAAAGGATGAAATTGGATTAATTGAAGTGCGCGACTTTTCATCTTATGTGGCCATAAAAGCTTCTAGAACTGACAAAGTACTAGAATTGCTCTCGTATGAAACCATTAAAAAGAAGAAGTTGAAAATTGCGCGTGCCAATTAGTTTTAGTAGGATTTTTGTTTTGTGGAATAGAATAATGGATTGAGAATGGACAGTACTCCAACAAAATTGTGGAATTTTTATTTTATATCGGCGTGGTTTGCCAATTTTTTAATGGGCATATCCTTTTATCTGCTCATTCCAACACTTCCTTTTTATTTGGTCGATAAGTTTGCTGCTAATAAGGAACTAGTTGGCATTATTATGTCGTGTTATGTTATTGCCGCACTTCTTATTCGACCATTTTCGGGCTATATTTTAGATACTTTCGATAGAAAGCCTGTATATATTGCGGCTTTTGTTCTTTTTGTTGCCTCTACTGCAGGATATTTAGCAGTAGCTTCGGTAACCTTTATGCTTATACTACGATTTTGGCATGGACTCACTTGGGGGGTTATAACAACAGCAGGCAATACACTTTCTATTGATGTGGTTCCTGCTGAGCAACGCGGTGAAGGTATTGGTTTCTACGGACTATCATTGACGCTCTCTATGGCAATTGGCCCTATGGTTGGTTTGATGATGTATGACGTTTACGATTTCAATGTAATATTCTACACTTCACTCGTTATTGGACTTCTAGGCCTTGTTTTTGCAACTCTTATAAAAGTACCTAAACGTGTTCACGTAATTCACCCACCTATTTCTCTCGATCGGTTTTTACTTATAAAAGGTCTTATTACAGGTGTAAATCTTATTTTTATATCGCTAACTTATGGCATGATTCTCTCATTTTCAGCAATGTATGGTAAAGAGAGCGGGGTAACGAATGCGGGTCTTTTTTTTACATTGCTAGCAGTAGGAATGGCTATTTCACGCTTGCTCACGAGTAAAATGTTCGACAAAGGTAAGTTGAAATTGGCCGTTGGTTTAGGTTCTTTGGCGCTTATACTTGGTTTTGCAATTTTTACGGTTTGCCATAGTCCAATACTCTATTTTCTAGCTGCATTTGTAATGGGAATTGGATATGGGATTTTGTCACCCGCTTTTCAAGTTATGTTTATCCATTTAGGAACGCACAACCAGAGAGGAACGGCTAATTCAACCTTTCTTACCGCTTTTGATGTGGGCGTTGGTGGTGGAATGCTTTTAGCTGGTACTCTTGCAACGCACTGGAGTTTAACGGTGGCTTTTGGAGTTAGTACCGTGGCTGCTTTTATTTCGCTTATGTTTTTCTTGAAAATAGCCTATCCTTACTATTTTAAGCATAAAATTAACCAATAACCTCTTGATTTATTAGATTAGTAGAATTACAATTGTCAATACAACTCCAGCTAAAGTAAGATAAATTCCTCTTTTGAAGAGATTTGTACCTTGTTTAAACATCCACAACGAAGAGATGGCTAAAAACAATAGTATAATACCAAAAAGCGTAGTAAGCCAAAATAGGGGATTCTTACTGCTTGCAGTATGTAGATTGTGAAATTTATTTATTGGAAATATTGCCTCTTTAATGGTGTAATTAACGGAACCCGATAACTTGTTGTATTGTCCTGTTTCAAAGAATAATGTATCACCATTTGTACGAACGATTTTTAGATTGCGAACGTGCAACAATTCGGCTATTTTATTTTGATCGAGATTAGGCCCGAGTTGCTTTTCTACTAGCTTTTCCACTTTCAGAAAGTCTACATCTCTGTAAATAAGCACGATACCACTAAGTGAATACACAATCACTAGCCCAATAGTGAAAAATCCCAAATCACGGTGTAATGCTCGCATGTAATGTCGAACAGACTTTCTCTCATTAGTTGCCATAGTCCTCAAGTTAAAAGCCTTAAAGTTAAAGATTTTTAACATCAATTATGTGGTGGAATCTAAAAAAAAGAGGAGTATTGTATTACTCCTCTAAAAACGATTTAGAATCAGCATCAACGTCATTCGTATTCACTATTTTTTGAACCTTTTTTCTTTCCTCTCGACTGACTGGATTGTAGGGAAGTGTGAAGTAAAATGTGGAACCTATATTTTCTTCGGTATCGACCCAAATTTTTCCTTTGAGAAGATCTATATAACTTTTGCAAATTGTTAAGCCCAGTCCAATTCCTCTGTTTATTTCGAAATTATCGTTGTCTATTTTATGAAAAGCAACAAAGATTTTTTCCTCCATTGCTTGTTTTATACCCACACCAGTATCCTTAACAAAGAAAACAAGATTACTGTGCTTTACTGCATATCCAAATTGAATTTCACCTTTCTCGGTAAACTTCATTGCATTGCTCAATAGCCTGTAAATTAGTTGCTTAACTTTAGGTCCATCCGTGAGTATAGTGCATTCAGAGTCTGGTAATCCTTTTATAAACGAAAAGTAGATTGTCTTTTTTATTTGAGGTTTTAGTGTTTGGTGAATATCGTCTACCATTTTATTCAGGTTAACGCGTATTGGTGAAACAACTATTTCGCCCGATTGTATAAGCGAAATATCGACTATTTCATTAACAATATTGGAGAGTTGTCCTGTGCTTTTGGCAATGGTATCTAAGAATTCTAAGTTTTGAGGTGTTATTTGACAATTTGCGCTTAACTGACGTGAGGCTGTTACTATCCCGTTCATTGGATAGAGAATTTCACGTGATATATTTTGCAGGAATGCTGACTTTAGATTGTCGCTCTCGAGTGACTTGCTTTCGGCACATCGGAGCTTGATAAGGTGATTTTTTAAAATGAAGAAGAGGGATATTGCTGTTAAAATTACTAGAACAATGTCTTTATAGTTTTGCACTTGGGCAAGCAAGTCGGCATCTGCAATAATTGTTTTCAGTGCAAAATCACAACAACTCATCCAAAGTATAGCTAAAATCAAATAGGCAAGAGTAATTTTATATTCGAATTTAAGAGGTTTCATCTTCGAGTATTTTAGTTAATCGAGGTGTTTTAGTTATTTACACTACCGATTGATCATTTTTTTTGGTTTACATGCTACTAAAGTTAAACATTTATTTTGATTTATCAGAAGATGGTTTATGTTATTGTGGTAAAAAATTATGGGTTTTATATATATAAATTTGGAGTGGTATGAACGTGAGAAAAGTATTAACCAATAAGCCAGATTGTTAAGACATATTTGAAGTATATTCTCTGGATAGAATGAGTCCACACCACCGATTCTTATTATGGCGAATAATTATGTTTTTTAGCGATGGGATTAGCAAGTTTAGGAATAAAAAAGGAGCTTCCAATATTTGAAAGCTCCTTACTCAATTTTTAAATTTTAATTTATGCTTTATACTTTTTGAAAAGGGAAACAAAGATGTGTCCACCAAAGCCAAAGGTGTTGTTAAGAGCCACATTTACCTCTTTTTTTACTGCCACATTTGGCGTAAGATTGAGACGTTTATCTATGGCAGGGTCAACCTCGGTGAGGTTTATAGTTGGTGGAATTATACCGTCGGTAATGGCTTTTACGCACGCAATGGCTTCAATAGCTCCTGCTGCACCAAGTAGGTGACCAGTCATGGATTTTGTAGCGCTAATGTGTAGTTTATCGAGCGAATTCTCAAAAACGGTAACCATTGCCTTACATTCACTTAAGTCGCCAACTGGGGTAGAAGTGCCATGAGTACTCACATAATCAACATCGTTGGGTGTAAGTCCAGCTTCTTCAATAGCATCTCGCATGGCAGCTACCGCGCCAATACCCTCAGGGTGAGTAGCGGCAATGTGATACGCATCGGAACCAAAGCCACCGCCTGCTACTTCGCAATATATTTTTGCACCACGCGCAAGAGCGTGTTCAAGCTCTTCGAGCATAAGTGCGCCACCGCCTTCAGCCATCACAAAGCCATCGCGAGTTGCGTTAAATGGACGTGAGGCCAATTCTGGGGTATCGTTGCGTTCAGAAAGAGCTTTCATTGAACTAAAACCACCTAAGCCCGACCGGGTAATGCAGGCCTCAGAGCCACCCGTCATGATAACATTGGCTTTTCCTAGACGGATGATATTAAAGGCATCTACAATAGCGTTATTGCCCGATGCGCATGCCGAAGTGGTAACATAACTCACGCCACGAAGTCCGTAACGAATTGAGATTAACCCTGCCGACATGTTCGAAATCATTTTGGTAATAAAAAATGGGCTAAAGCGGGGTTTGGTAACATCTTGGGCATAAGCTATAACTTCATTTTCAAAAGTCTCGATACCACCAATTCCTGTGCCCCAAATAACCCCAAATTTACCTAAATTGGTTGTTGTAAGGTCAATATTAGCGTCTTTCATACACTCATCAGCCACTGCCATGGCATATTGAGCAAAGAGATCCATTTTACGAGCCTCTGATTTATCCATATATTGAAGTGCATCAAAACCTTTGATTTCGCCTGCAAATTTTGTTTTAAAAGGGCCATTGTCAAAACGCGTAATAGGTGCTATACCACTTTTGCCAGCAATAAGATTTGTCCAAAATTCATTAACATTATTGCCAATAGGGGTTAGGGCACCTAATCCTGTAACTACTACTCTTTTCATATTTATGTTGTTTAGATGTTTTTATCTGTATTACAAGTTCTCATAGCGTAAATTGTAAGAAAGTTCTATCAATTAAGAATTATAAGCCCATTTTAAATAGATACTTCCCCACGTAAAACCGCCACCAAAGGCCGACAAGATAAGTTTATCTCCTTTTTTTAGTTCTTTCTCAAGCTCCCACAAACACAACGGTATGGTAGCTGCGGTAGTATTGCCATATTTTTGAATGTTTATCATCACCTTATCTTTGCTGATACCCATTCTGTTTCCCACGGCATCAATAATGCGAAGATTTGCTTGATGTGGAATGAGCCAAGCTAAATCGTCGGGAGTGATGTTGTGTTTCACCATCATATCAACTGAAACGTCGGACATTTTAGAAACAGCCACCTTAAACACCGCTTTCCCATCTTGGTAGAGGAATTGTTGTTTGGCATCAACTGATTCGTGAGAAGGAGGTACTAATGACCCCCCCGATCTTTTATAAAGCAACTCTCTACCAACACCATCGGCCTTTAAGATGCTATCCATTACACCTACGTCTTCTGTGGTTGGTTCAAGAAGCATAGCCACAGCTGCATCGCCAAAAAGAATACAACTTGATCGGTCTGTATAATCGGTAATAGAGGACATTTTATCGGCTGCTACAACGAGAACTTTCTTGTATTGGCCACTTTCAATGAAGTGATTGGCTGTTTGAAGGGTAAATAAAAAACCTGAGCAAGCTGCACTAACATCGAAGCCCCAAAAGTTTTTGATACCCGCTTTATCGGCAATAATACAGGCTGTTGAGGGAAATGCCATATCGGGTGTGATGGTGGCAACGAGCACTAAATCAATATCATCGGGATTGGTACCTGTCTTTACTAATAATTTTTTTGTTGCTTCGGCACCCATGTCGGATGTTGCCAAACCTTCGCCTTTTAAAATGCGTCGCTCCTTAATACCAACGCGTTGCATAATCCATTCATCTGAGGTGTCTACCATGTGGCTCAACTCCTCATTTGTTAACACATATTCGGGCAAAAATGCTTCAATGCCTGTAATTGCAGCTCTAATTTTGGTCATTTTACTATTCTTAAATTCGACATAAATACCCATGTTACGAACTATGGATTCGTGGTGAGTACGTTAATTGGTAATCAATGATTGTAGAAATACACTTTTGTATTTTAAAAATGGTTCTCTCACTGTTGGGCTAAAAAGATTCTAATAATCAGCAATTTGCGACTTTAGTCTTAGTGCGAGACCGATGTTAAATATCTTTTTATTGACTCTTTTTTTGCAATGATCTTAAGATGCCATTGATAAATATAAAAGAGTATACTGGATTTCCAGGAATAAAAAGATCATTTTTTTGATAGGTCGCGAAGTTAAGGTTTAATGCCGAACTTTCAAAAAAAAGAGTCTACAATTAGGTAAAACACCGTTTTGAATAGGTAGTTGCCTTGATTATTCCTTTGGTAATGATGCATTTGGTTTATAATTGCTATATTTAAAAACAATGAATTTACAATCGTTTAGAGAGAAATTCTCTAAGCGTACTTTTAAGAATAAACACCATATAAATATTGGAAAATGAAAGAGAATAAACCAAATAAAATAGCTATTCTGGTTGATGGTGACAATGCTCAGGCTAAGTTACTTAAACCAATACTTGAAGAAGTTTCGAAATATGGAAAAGTAACTGTGAGAAGAATTTATGGCGATTGGACAATGCCTCAAATGAATAGTTGGAAGGAGATGTTGAATGATTTGTCCTTTAATCCGATACAAAAATTCTCATATACTACAGGTAAAAACTCTACCGATAGCTCACTAATTATTGATGCCATGGATATTTTGCACGATAAAATAGTCGATGGTTTTTGTATTGTGTCGAGCGATAGTGATTATACGGGATTGGCCAAACGGATTCGAGAAGAGGGTATTTTTGTAATGGGAATAGGCGAAAAGAAGACACCAAATGCCTTTGTGCAGTCGTGTGAAATATTTACTTTTTGTGAAAACATCATACCTGTTGAAATACCGAGCAGTGTGAACAATGTAAAAGCTACAAAATCTACGGCAAAGACTAAATCGACCAGTAATGCACCCAAAATTGATGAGCGATTGATAAATAAAGCCTATGAGATGTCGATTAGTGAGGGTGATGAAACTCATATTTCGAGTATTGGATTGAATTTAAGAAAGATTGACCCGAGTTTCGACCCCAGAGCTTTTGGGTTTAAGAATCTTACGCAACTCTTTGCAAGCTTGAAAAATTATGAGGTAATCAATAATGCCAATGGCGGATTAAATCATCCTTTAGTAAAGAAAAAGGGTAGATAGGTTGGTATTGACAAACCTCTGTTGATCAAAATTTATTTAGAATGTATTATAATGTACATTGAATAATAAATTTGCAACCCATAAATTGAGGCATATATTTATTTAGATGGTAATGATTTGAATTATAGTATTTTGTGCTAGGTTTATTCATGCTATTAAGTAACGTTATACTTTCTGTTTGAGGTGAGTTTAGAGCAAGATAATTGGGGGATATTTAGTTTTTCCAATGTGTTTGTCCATCTTCTAGATTACTTTGAATTTGTTTTTTTGAAATTATTTTGTAACTTGGTTATCAATTGACATTGTGGCGATTAGAATTATTTTTATTCATTTCCGACAGAATGAAAGCCGACCAGATTACTTATGAGCAATTATTGGAGAAAGTCAACGCATTAGAGCAGTTGTCTGGAAGTCAGCGCACACAAATAGAATCTCTTCAAACAGAATTAATAAGCACCAAAGCAAGAGCGGACGAAAGCGAGGAGATTTTTAGTCTCTTCTTGAAAAATTGTCCTATTTATGTCTTCTTTAAAGATTCTCAAATCCGTGTCCTTCGATTAAGTAGCAATTTTAGTCAATTAGTAGGGCTTCCTACTGAGACTCTGATTGGTAAAACGATGGACGAAATTTTCCCGCCAGAGTTAGCCAAAAGCATGATGGAAGATGATTTGCGCATTTTGATTAACGGTGAAATTGTTGAGATTGAAGAAGAGTTAAACGGGCATTATTACTATACCATAAAATTTCCAATTCACAGAGCTGGTAAACCGAGCTATTTGGCTGGTTTTACAATGGATATAACGGAGCGCAAATTAGCAGAAATCTCTTTTAAGCAAAATAGTAAGATTTTACAGGAGTTGAATAATACAAAAGACAAGTTGTTTTCGGTAATATCACATGACTTGAGAAATTCGTTTAATACTATTTTGGGATTTACAGAACTCTTGCGTACCAATATTCAAGATTTTGATAGTGAGCGAGTTCGAGATATGTCGAGCCATATTTATGTTGCATCGAAGAATACGTATAGTTTACTTTCAAATTTGTTAGACTGGGCTAAAAGTCATTTAGACCAACTAAACGCAACAAAAATTGAGGTTGATGCCCTTACAGTTATACGCAACGTGAGTGACGAATTAAGGCCTCTGGCTCTGAAGAAATCTGTTCATTTGCATTGTTCGAATAATGAATCAATAAGAGTAGAGGCCGACATTAATATGTTGAGTACTATTTTGCGTAACCTAATATCGAATGCCATTAAATATTGCAAAGTTGATGGTGAGATAATTATTTCGGTAGTTGATTGTGGCAATGTGTTAGAGTTTTCTGTCTCTGATAACGGAGTTGGAATGTCTGATGAAACTAAAAAAATAGTCTTTCTATCGAATATTAATGTATCGCAAGATGGAACAGATCATGAGAAAGGAACCGGATTGGGATTGGTTATTTGTAAGGAGTTTGTAGAGAAACAAGGTGGTGAAATTTGGATTGAGAGTGTTCTAGGCAAGGGGTGTACGTTTAAATTTACCTTACCAAGAGAATAAAGAATCAATGAAAAAGAAGCGTAATCTGAGAAAGCATATTTTTACCTATTTAA
Organism: Breznakibacter sp.; assembly: GCA_043775765.1. Classification (GTDB taxonomy): domain Bacteria; phylum Bacteroidota; class Bacteroidia; order Bacteroidales; family Marinilabiliaceae; genus JAGPHP01. The sequence continues at coordinate 9,949 of JAYVSA010000311.1, forward strand.
CCATCTATTCTTTTGTGATAGCGGGAATGTTTATAGCTGCTAGTACTCTGCTTTACCAAATGGTGCATGCAACCGAGTTGGGTGTAGATTTT
>JAYVSA010000312.1:0-4695 GCA_043775765.1 Breznakibacter sp.
TTGACAGATATCCAGAACTTCATTTCGATTTTCACGCCCATAACGACTACGATTTTGCCGTTGCTAATGTTTACTCGGCTCTCAAAGCTGGCGTAAAAGGAATTCATACAACCGTAAATGGATTGGGTGAACGCGCAGGAAACGCTCCTATGGCGAGTGTTTTAGGTGTTATTAACGACCATTTACATTTACCAAACTCGCTGAATGAAAGTCAGTTGACTAAAATAAGTCAAATGGTGGAAACATTCTCGGGCATTCGCATACCAGGAAATAAACCGCTTACTGGCGACTATGTTTTTACGCAATGCGCTGGTATTCATGCCGATGGCGATTCTAAAGATAATCTCTATTATAATAATTTATTGCCCGAACGTTTTGGTCGAGTGCGTAAATATGCCTTAGGAAAAACCTCGGGAAAGGCCAACATTCTAAAAAATTTGGAGGAGTTGCACATGGAACTCTCCTCTGAAGATATGAAAAAGGTAACGCAACGAATTATTGAGTTGGGAGACAAAAAGGAACTCGTAACCACCGAAGATTTACCATATATCATCTCTGATGTATTGCAAAGCGGTTCAATAACCGAAAATATTAAACTTAAAAATTTCTTCCTTACACTTGCTAAAGGCCTAAAACCTGTTGCCTCTGTTTGCCTTGTTATTGGAGAAGATGAATATGAGGAGCAGTGTGTTGGAGATGGTCAGTACGATGCATTCGTAAAGGCTATTTGGAAAATTTACGATCGTTTATGTAAACGACGTCCTGTACTTACCGATTACGTTGTTACAATACCTCCAGGAGGTAAAACAGATGCTTTGGTGGAAACAATAATTTCATGGGATATGAATGGGGCTGAGTTTAAAACCAAAGGTTTAGATGTTGACCAAACCGCAGCAGCCATTGTGGCCACTATGAAAATGTTGAATATATTGGAGCAAGATGCCTTAAAACACAATCATTTAAATTATAAATAGATTCTTTTCCTCAAAAGATTAAAAACATTCATCTACAATAAACGTCTATTCGTCAAAAAGAATAGACGTTTATTTTTATGAAACACCTTTATTTACGGCACTTTATTATTTCAACAATAGACTTTCGTCAAAATGCCAAAATAAACCGCAAAACGTGTGTTTAGAATTGTCTATTTTTGACCAAATAGTTGCAATTGTATGATTATAACAAAGTTACGGCAAGACATTTTCGATAGTATCGCACAAATTGAGGATGAAGAATTTTTACAAGCCATTAAAATTATTCTTGACAACAAGAGTATTCCTATTGGTTTTAAACTAAGTCATTTTCAAATTGAACGAATTGCAGCAGTGCGTAAACAACACGAATTAGGACAAACTCAAACTCACGAAGATTTACTTTTAGAACTAGACCAATGGCTAAACACAAAGTAATGTGGGGAAGCAATGCCAAGGACGATCTAATGGAAATTCTTAGCAATTTATTAGATCAATTTGGAACAACTTCTTATTGCAAAAATATTACATCAAAATTTAATCGGACAATAAAAGTTTTAAGCAAGAATCCGCTGGTTGGAAGCGAAACGGATCAGACAAATGTGCGTTTAATGGTTTCTGATGACTATCAGATTTTTTACGAAATTATGGGCGATACCATTTTAATTGCAATGATTTGCGAGGGTCGCAAAATCGATATTTCAAAAAACTATAGTCTAAAAGCAAAGGGAAAAAATGTTTCGAAAATTATTTTTGAGTAGCAATGAACAACTGGGCATTAAAATGAACTTTCACAACCCCAGATTCCCATCTCTATTAACCCTATAATCTGGTAATATTATTTAGAAAAAAGGCCTAAGCCTCTTTTCTAAATACAAAATTAATTCGTTTTAAACTCGTATTTAATATGAGAAAGCTCTTTATTGGCCTTTTCAATTTTACCTTTCAGCTCTTCCTTAAAAACACCCAAACGTTTTGCAAGTTTCTCATCTGCAAGAGATAGCATTTGAGCGGCCAAGATACCCGCATTTTGTGCCCCATCAATTCCTACCGTTGCAACGGGTATTCCTGGAGGCATTTGCACAATTGCTAAAAGAGCATCCATCCCATCGAGTGATGCTTTTATTGGAACACCAATGATTGGTAGTTTCGTCATTGAAGCAATTACACCTGGCAAATGAGCAGCCATTCCAGCAGCAGCTATAATTACTTGTATGCCTCGTGCTTCGGCTCCCTTGGCAAATTTCTCTACCGCTTCTGGGGTGCGATGTGCCGAAAGAGCATTCATCTCAAAGGGGACTTTGAGGTCGTTGAGTACTTGCGCTGCCTTTTCCATAACAGGAAGATCAGAGGTACTACCCATGATAATACTAACTTTTGGAGTCATATAACTGTTTTTTGCAAAGATAAAGAATCGTGGTTAAATTTTGCACTAATTTATCGACACAAAAAAACCGTCTTCAAAACAAATTGAAGACGGTTATAGTTCAGCTAGAATATGCTTTATTTTTTAGCAATACGCGCTTTTAGTTGCTTATCATAGGCATCCCAATCCGTAATTTGAATACGAGCAACACCAGAGGCCATGGCAGCCTTAGCTACTGCAGGAGCTACCTTTGTTAACAAGCGAGGGTCAAGGGGTTTTGGAATAATGTATAAACGACCAAATTCAAGATCTTTAACATTATACGCATCTTTAACCGCTTGAGGAACAGGCTCTTTCGCTAGTTCTGCAATTGCTAAAGCGGCTGCAGCTTTCATCTCTTCATTGATGGTGGTTGCACGAGTATCTAATGCACCTCTAAAAATAAAAGGAAAACCTAAAACATTGTTTACTTGATTTGGATAGTCACTTCTTCCTGTTGAAAAGATAATATCTTCTCGAGAAGAAATAGCATCTTGGTAAGAAATTTCAGGATCTGGATTAGCGCATGCAAAAACCATTGGATTTGGTGCCATAGATTTCACCATATCCTGCGATAGTGCTCCTTTAACCGAAAGGCCTAAGAATACATCGGCTCCTTTTATTGCTTCGGCAAGTGTATTGCAAGGCAAACTCGTTGCAAATGGTTTTTTACGATCGTTAAGGTCGGTTCTTCTCGTAGAAATAACCCCTTTACTATCCACCATTATAATATTCTTTGGGTTTGCACCCATTCGGATATATAAAGAAGCACACGCCGATGCAGCAGCACCTGCACCGTTCACTACTATAAGAATATCTTCTATTTTCTTATTAACTATTTCTAAACCGTTAATTAAACCTGCGGCCGACACAATTGCTGTACCATGTTGGTCATCGTGCATCAACGGAATATCGAGTAAATCCTTAAGTTTTTCTTCAATTTCAAAACACTCTGGTGCTTTAATATCTTCGAGGTTAATACCTCCAAACGTTGGCGCAATGGCTCTTACCACCTCAATGAATTTGGCAGGATCTTTCTCGTCAACTTCAATATCAAAAACATCTATCCCTGCAAAAATCTTGAATAGAAGGCCTTTACCCTCCATAACGGGTTTTCCCGCAAGAGGCCCAATGTCGCCTAAGCCCAAAACGGCAGTTCCATTAGAAATTACAGCAACGAGGTTTCCCTTTGCCGTGTATTCATAGGCATCATCAGGGTTTTTCTCAATTGCCAAACAGGGTTCGGCAACACCTGGAGAATAAGCCAAGGCCAAATCGCGTTGTGTACTGTAAGGTTTTGAGGGAATTACTTCGATCTTACCCGGTCTTCCATTTTTATGATACAAAAGTGCATCTGAAAGTTGTTTGTTTTCCATATAAAGAAAGATTTCAATGTAATTGGATAATTTAGTTGGTTTACAAGTCACGCTTTCACTCAAAAATTCACTCGTTTTTTACTGGAAGTTTCCCTTGTAAATGAAATCGTAATATAGTAATTAATTGAGCTATGATTACTATATATAAGCAATAATAAATTGATTTTGGTGGAAATTTTAGGGGTGCTGCAATGTTTAGATTACATTTAAAGACCATTCGTTTAAAAAATTTCCTTTCTTTGTTCTCAACACAAATAATTCTATGAATCACCCTCTGTTTCGTAAAATAGCTCTCTGGTTAATATCTCTTTCAACCTTAGGGTTTTTAGGGTATAAATTAATAACGTTTACGCAATGGTATTCTCTTGGTGCTATACTCCGATCGCTCCTTTTCAATAAATACTTTTTCCTCACTCTTTTTCTTCCATTTATCAATATTGCTGGAGAGGCTTTTAAATGGCAAACATTACTCAGCCCCACCGTTAAATTCTCCTTTTCAGATAGTTTAAAATCGGTATTAAGTGGCATCTCTACGGGCATTCTCACTCCTGGACGTATTGGCGAGATTGGTGGCCGCATTTTGCCACACCGAACCTCAAATTTAGCCTTTAGCTCCACCATGTTTGTGATAGGAAGTCTTTTTCAAACCATCATCACACTTGCACTTGGACTTCTCGCGTTCTCAATTCTTGATTTCCCATTAATCACGTCCAAATTTACCTCAATTGGCATTATTATTCCCACTCTTTTTGCTATACTACTCCTTATTATATATATACTCCTAAAACGGAGAGTAAAACACAGCGTCACCACTCAACTTCTTCGCTACAAAAACTTCATTTCCCAATGTTCAACCACAAAACTATTATGCGTTGCAACCATATCCATCTCACGTTATTTTATCTATACCATTCAGCTCTTTATTGCCCTCCAACTCTTCAAC
>JAYVSA010000313.1:0-2123 GCA_043775765.1 Breznakibacter sp.
ACGAAATATCGGCACGCTTTGCCCGAAAAAAAATGCTACAATACCGAGATTCGCTCCCAGGCTATGGTAGCGCAACTCTGGTATTTAAAACCGTAGAAACCGATGCAACAGAATTTAGAATAACACTATTAAATGCCTATACATCAGATATGTATATCAATAAAATCAACAACGCTTATGCTATTTGGAGGGATAGAATAGACACCCTTTTGAAAAACACAAACTCATACACAACAACTCTGGAAGATTGTCAAAGAGCCATTAAAAAAGAGCCTCTGAGCCGCAAATACATCACACCAAAACTTTTTATTGGCGACTTAAATGCTGAGGAGAGAGAACATTGAGAATTTTTTTTAAATTGAACCTATTAATTTCCAATATATTTATGATATTTTCAACATTAAAAGTTATTTTTATTTAAACTTGTGGTTTCAATTTTACAGCCTCAGTACTTAAAAAATGAAACTCAAAATAGTTCTTTTATTCTGCTCCTTAGTATTAACACAAACATCTTATTCTCAGATGAATAATAACGACACAATAAACTTACAGGCGTTTATAAAGGACCCTATAAGAATTACAAAGAGCGATGAATCAGGAAATTATTGGGTTATTGCAGGTGAAGATTCGAGCCGCCTTTACCATGCAAAAAAACTACGTAAATCGTATAGAATTATTGACTTAACTCAAAAAGAGAACCTTCCAACTTCCATTCAATATACAACCATTCAGAATATAAATAAAAGTTGCGTATTGGTTGGCACCAATGGCAAATTCATCTACTTCGTAAAAAACAACCGCATTCAACATCTTGATAACACTTTTGGATTAGCAGACAGTTTTATTGTTTCTATCTCTAAATTGGAAAATGAAGATCGTGTAATTATTGCAACCACAGGAGCGAGCTATGTATACACTGGTTATGTAAACCGAAGAACGCCTTGTTTTCAGCGCATTACAACAAATAGTGAGAACACAACTCCAATCCACAATTTCATTGAAAATAACGTCCGTTTGCCTCTTCAGCACGTAATATGCAACATTGCATCTCCTATAGATTTGAGTTTTCGAGAAAAAAAATACATTACCCGCAAAGAGATAAATAAAATAAAAGAGGAGCTCAAACCTGGAGATATTCTTATCCGGCGTAACGACGATCAACTATCGAACGTGGGTATTCCAGGATTTTGGACACATGCCGCAATTTACGTTGGCAGTGCCAATGAACTCAACGAATACTTCGATTCTATATCAACCATTGGTGGATTAAAACCCTCTGAAATCATTAAACAACAAGACCCTAAAGCCTTTCGAAAAATTGGAAGCAAACGATTCTTAATTTTAGAAGCAGTGGGCAAAGGTGTCATGTTAAACCCAGTTGAACACATCGCTAAGTCGGACTACTTTGCGGCCTTTAGACCTAAACTACTTAATAAAGAAGAGATATTTAAAGCCATTCTAAATGCCTTTAGATGCTTCGGAATGCCTTATGATTATCTTTTCGACTTTAGAACACCTGATGCTCTGGTATGCAGTGAGTTAGTCTATCGAGCCTATCAAACTACAGATCAATATAAAGGGATCAATTTTCAATTAGGGCTACTTTCTGGCGAACCATTTTTGTCACCAAACGACATTGCTAGGCAGTTTGCGGAGGAGTATAAAGTACAACAAAATCAGTTGCAACTTCTCTTTTTTTACGATGCCGTTAACGGTAAAGTTGCGCGAAAAACAGAAGCCGAATTTTCTGAATCGATAAATAGATAGAGTTTTGTAACGGGAAACTTATAAGATTGAACAGAGGCTAAGATCTCGCAAATTATTCTAAGTTTTCAAATTCAACATAAATATTCCGCCAACATCCAACAACGCACCATTATATAACTCAACCAACTCATAACCATTTGTATTACAAAAGGATAATAACTTTTCGCCTTCATTTATATACTCTATTGAGCCCGACAAAAATATTTTATTGTCTAAAATCCCCAAACATCCACCAATAAAACCATTCTTATAGGGTGGTAGTAAAATTTCATCGGCACAAATAAAAAGTGCATTTAATTTATTAGAGATTAACTCTTTGTAAATGCCTCTATCTGATGTTATGAAGTTGCCATTTC
>JAYVSA010000314.1:0-6500 GCA_043775765.1 Breznakibacter sp.
CGCGGCTAATGCTGCTTCGCGAACAGTCATACCCTTCTCGTTTAGTTCTCGTACATAATCGATTAGAATAATGCCATTACGCACCACAATACCGCACAAGCTTATGATTCCCATGAAGGCTGTTACCCCAAACGGATAGCCCATTACCCATAATCCAATGGCCGCACCTGGGAATCCAAGTAACATAGTAAGCATGATCAGTGAGGCAATATCAGTTCGTTGGAATTGAAATAGTAGAATGAAGAATATAAGTATGATGCTTACGCCTAATGAGATTGCCATCGGAATCATTACTTCAGTTTCATCTTCAGCCTCTCCGCCATAGGTTATAGATGTGCCAGAAGGTGTAGTAATCTGTTCGAGTTGCGGTTTTATAATATTGAATACGTTAGAGGCCACAACACCATCTTCTACATCGGCCAAAACGGTTAGTGTGCGAACTCCATTTCGGCGCACGATTGTACCTTCTTCAAAACCAGGTGTTAGTGTTGAAAGCGACCTGAGCGGTACGGATGAAAAGGATGACGGCGAGGTAATATATTGATCTTGAATTCTTGAAATAGATGGTTTAGCTTTTTGCTCGTAATAGAGTTTTACATTTACGGGATAGTCGCCTTCCCAGAGTGTGGTAAGGGGTAACCCATCGAGCGACGACATAAGTTCAATGGCTGCTAATCCTTTTGAATAACCCATTCTGTCAGCCTTTTCATTATCCATGTTTACTTGCACATATTGTTGAGGTTGATCCCAATCGGTGCGGATCCAAGATATATGAGCTGTTTTGCGCATAATATCTTCAACTTTGGCTTTAACTGCATATAGATTTGCAATAGTGTCGCCTGAGATTCGAATTTCAATTGGGGCTTTTGTAGACATCATTGAGAGACGTTTCCATTTAATATGTGCCTGCGGAAACGCTGCATCAAATTGTTTCTCATAGCTTTCAGAGATCTCTTTTGTAGCCTCGTTTGTAGTAGTGTTGAGCAGTAATTGGCCAAAACTTGCAGATGGCATGTTTGGTGCATAAACGGTATGGAAACGTGGAGAGCTGGTGCCTACAAAACTGGTTACGTTGGTGATACGATTATCTTTCATGAGCGTATGCTCTAAGCTGTCTATCACCGCCTGCGTTGCGTCTAAAGATGATCCTGATGGCAGATAAACCTCCACCGCCATTTGATTGCGCTCTACCTCTGGAAATGTTTGTTGATCTAAGCGACTGAAGATTATGAATGAGATAACCACGATAGCTGCACCGGAGCCAAGTATCATTTTGGGATTACGAAATGCCCATTCTAAGGCTCTATCGAAACTTGTTTGAAGATTATCAAGCAGTGATTTTTTATTAGACGATGGCTTATTTAACCCTTTTTTGATAAATACGAAGTTGAGGTATGGTACTAAGAGTACTGCAACCGCAACAGATACTGAAAGTGCAATGCCAATTGTTACCGGAAAATCTTGTAAAAATTCGCCTGCCATACCCGATAGGAAATATCTTAATGGAAAGAAAGCTACGCAGATGGCTAGAGTTGCTGCAACAACCGGAATGAAGAGTTCCTTTGCGCTTTTAACAGCTGCATACCAAGGTGAATATCCATGATCTATTTTTTCTACATGATTGTCTATCACCACAATGGAGTTGTCTACAATCATGCCCAGTACCACAATTAACGCAGCCAGAGTAACGGTGTTGAGTTCAATTCCAAATGCATAAAGCAATGCTAGTGTGATAAGTATTGAAATGGGGATGGTAATACCTGCCACAGAAGCCACACGGAAGGGTAGCAGAAGCATGGTAACGAAGATTACAGCGATGATGGCTATCATAAACTCCCTTAAGAAGTTTGAAACTGAATCATCTACATATTGGGGTAAATTTGAGATTTTTTCAACCTTAATATCGGCTAAACCCTTTTGTTTAAAGGCTTCTAACGCTTTATCTACATCTTTGCCAAATTGAACGATGTTATTACCAGGTTGCATTTCTAGCGAAAGAAGTAGTGTCTTCATTCCATTTTGGCGAATAAAATTATCTGGATCTTCGTATCGACGCTGGATGGTTGCAATATCTTTAAGTTTCACGATGTTGCCATTTGGATCGGAATAGACGATTTGGTTACCTAAATCCTTTTCTGATTCAAACGAAGCGGGAAAATGTACTGGCAACTCCTTTTTTCCATCATCGAGTGAACCGGCATAGCTCACCATACCTGTTGGCATGTAGTTGGCTAATAATGAGATAGCTTTGATGTTGTATTCGTTGAGCAGAGCGGGTTTTACCTTTACATCTACCTGTTCCTTTTGTAATCCGTAATCTTTTATTTTAGATACCGATGGTATTTTACGACACTCAGCCTCTAACTTGGTTAACTCGGTCTCAAGTTCCCTATAGCTTCGAGAATCTGATGATAAGGTGATGAGAAGAGCTGCCGTATCGCCAAAATCGCTGTTTGCCATAAGCGCTACAACACCTGTTGGCAATTGAGACTTCATCTCGCCAAGACCATGTTTGAGTTTAGACCAAAATTGATCTGAATTCTTTATGTCATCATTGAGCTCTACATAAATAATCATCATCCCCTCTTTGGAGTTAGAGTAGGTTTTAGCTTTTCTTACCTCCTGATATCCAAATATATAATTCTCTACCTTTTTAGTGAGTTGCTCCTCAACCTCGGCTGATGTCGCTCCTGGGTAAACGCCTATTACTAATCCTTGACGGATTGTGAATTGTGGAAATTCGTTACGCGGCATCTTCATTAATGCAACTACTCCGAAAATCATTAAAACAGCTGTTATGATTAGGATAATCTGACGATTGCGCATTGCCCATTCGATTACTCCTTGTTTTGGTTTTGTCTTGTGGCTCATCTTACAAAGAGATTTTACTATTGTTTGTTATTTTTTCTAACCCTTCACATACCACTTCATCATTCGTTTGTAGTCCAGATAAGATTTCGATGCCGTTATTTACCATTTGACCAACTTTTACCGATTGTTTGGTCACGGAAGTATGATTTGCTGATACCTTATAGACAAAAGACCCTTCGGAATCGTGAGAAATTGCGCGGTAGTCCACTACTTTCTCTGCACCATGATTTACTTCAAGAACGATATCGCAAATCATGCCCGGTTTAATTTTGTTGTCTGGATTATCGGCCAGTACGCGCACTTCGTAGGTGCGTGCAAACTGATCGGCCACCACGCCTACAATGGCTATCTTGCCACTAAATTTAGCATCACAAATAGCTGGAACCGTAAATTTGGCACTCATGCCTATTATCATTTTAGCTATTTCACTCTCTGGAACCGATAGACGCACGTAAATCTGATCTATTTTAACGATTTCGAAGGGAGCCGTAATTGAGATAGCCGACATGCCGGGTTCGATGTTACGTTTGCCAATAAACCCAGATTCAGGGGAGAATAGAGAACCTTTTTCGAGGCTACTCTTTGCTAAATTCACCGAGGCTTCGGCCTGTTTTAAGTTCGATTCCATCTCTGCCCATTTTATATCCGTTAGACTGCCTTTGTCGTGCACCTCTTTCAAGCGGTTATAAGCATCTAAAGCCTGAATATATTGAGCATTAGAAAGGTTAAACATGTTTGTCAAATCTTTTTTGTCGAGAGTAGCCAAGAGTTGCCCCTTGCGAACAGACATTCCCTCTTCAACCAATACCGATTGTATGGTACCTGTAGTTTGAAAAGAGACAGGAATAGATTGAAACGGGATGATGGTTCCACTAAATGTGAGGTTTTGCTGACCTTCTGAAGCAATAACTTTTGCAATTTTAACCCGTGTTACGGTTTCATCGAGCGATTTTGTCTCTTTGGGACTATTGCATGCCACTAAAACAACAAGCAATAAAGGAATTGTTAATTTTCTCATTGGAGTAAAGATTATTAGTAAAGATGTTTTGGTTTTAGATATTTACGAACTCTAGTTTTCAATCAAACATTTCAATCAAATTAAATAATCGTTAGTTTTAATCAAATGATTAAATTGAGGACAAAAAAATTTAATCCACAAAAAGGTACTTTAAAACCATATCCTTTGTGATTTCATATTGCGTTTTTGCGTACACATTAAACTGCTCAATATCCATATCTAATACATGCATGATAAGTGTTTTAGTGGAAAAAATAGACTGCATAGGTAAAATAATTAATGCTAAAGCATTTTCAACTTTTATAGGTTTAATTATTCCCTGTTCAACACCCTCTTTAAATTGAGCATCAAAGAACTGGTAGTTGATCATTGATTTAAGTTTAACCATTTTGAAAAAGCGCTCAGGATTGCGGTGTAACTCACTAATGATAAAAACATCTAAATCAGGATTATTCTTAGACATCTCAAAATCGTGATCAAAGAGAGCAGTTATTTTTTCTTTTAGCGTTAGCGGCTTGTTGAAGAGCTCAACCATGCCTTCAAAGAAGATGCGTAACATCTCATCAAAAATTTCACTAAAGAGTTTTTCCTTACTTCTAAAATAGTAATTAACGAGAGCCAAATTCATGCCCGACTCTTCGGCAATTGCGCGAGTAGTAGCTCCGTCAAACCCTTTGGCCAAAAAAACTTTTGTTGCGGCGGCTCTGATTTTTTCTTCTGAAGATGGACTTTGCTCAAGCATAATAAATAATATTTGATGCAAATATAAAGCATTAATTTTAAATCGCAATTGTTTTAAACGTTTATTTTAATCAAATGATTAAATAGACCTGTTCTGCTTTTTTAGAATGTTGTATTCTGCCTAAAACTTGCATGATACTGAGGAGTTATAGGGCTAATTATGCTGTTTGTTTTCTATCAGAGCCATTGTGGCATCCTTATAATCTATATCTTTGGCACACCAATGTCCGATCAACCAATTTTTGTAATCAATCATTTTTGTATTTATTATGTCTTTACTCTTCTCGCCACTTACCATTAAAGAAGTTACTTTTAGAAATCGCATCACCATTTCTCCCATGTGTACCTATTCGGCTACAGATGGATTTGCCAACGATTGGCACTTGGTTCATTACGGTAGTCGCGCGGTTGGAGGAGCAGGCTTTATTATACAAGAGGCCACGGCTGTTTCGCCCGAAGGACGCATCTCTTTAGGTGATTTAGGCCTTTATAGCGATGATCATATAGCAATGCTTCAACGAATAAATGCGTTTATACATCAGCATGGCTCCGTTGCGGGCGTGCAATTGGCTCATGCCGGACGAAAAGCCAGTTGTGCTCTCTCTTGGGATGGTGGAAAACAGTTGAGTCATGAAGAGGGTGGATGGAATACTGTGGCACCATCTGCAGTTCCTTTTAATTCACAAGATCGTGTTCCGCAGGAGTTAGATGCTGAAGGCATTAAAAAGGTTGTTGGCGATTTTAAAATGGCGGCCTTGCGTGCGTTGCAAGCCAATTATAAAGTAATAGAGATTCATGCCGCCCACGGCTATTTAATTCATCAATTCCTTTCGCCGTTAAGTAATTTTAGGAGCGATGAATATGGCGGTTCTTTCGAAAATAGAATTCGTTTATTGCTCGAAATAATAGAAGCTGTTAAAACCGTTTGGCCACAAAGTTTACCTTTAATGGTGCGCATTTCTGCCACTGATTGGGTTGAAAGTGGTTGGGACGTGGATGAAGCGGTATTGCTGGCATCTGCGCTTAAAACGTATGGGGTTGATTTGGTCGATACCTCATCGGGTGGCATGGTGCCTTATGCAACCATTTCGCCAGCACCAGGTTACCAAATCCCTTTTGCTGCTCGTATAAAGGCCGAGAGCGGTATTTTAACTGGTTCCGTTGGCTTAATTATCGAAGCTCAACAGGCGGAGGAGATACTCCAAAACCAATACGCCGATTTAATCTTGTTTGGGCGCGAGTCACTTCGTGATCCAAATTTAGCGTTTAATGCGGCTAAGTCTTTAAACGAAGATGTTGAATGGCCCATTCAGTATGTGCGCGCTAAATAGTTGGTTGTTCAAGAGTTTTGCTGAATCTCGAAGTTTGCCTCTGTGGTTTCCCCTATTTCTTTGTATTTTTATTTATTAAGCACTATTCTTTTGCAGTTTTGTTAATCTTTTTTAACTAAATGTTGCAATAATACTCCACAATATTAGTTGCGAATATCAACTGTTGACTTTATCTTTGCAACGTTAATTTTATATGTTATGATTGAGGTAGAGAGAAGTAGGTTATTACGAACTTTTGGTGCGACAAGGCACTTAATTCAAAAGCCCATGGAGCTAAAGATGAAGCAGGCTGGTGTGGCGTATTCTATGGATCAGTTAATTTTACTTTTTATTGTTCGTAAACATGTTTGTGATATTACTCAGCAAGATGTAGCCGAGATAATGTTAAAAGATAAATCAATCATTCTTCGTATGGTAGATATGTTGGAGAACGACGGATTATTAAAACGAGTTGTGGATGCAAATGACCGACGGAGAAATAATTTAGAGGTTACCGAAAAAGGGGTGGCTTTAATCAATTCTGTGGGCGAAATTGAGGC
>JAYVSA010000315.1:0-2822 GCA_043775765.1 Breznakibacter sp.
CTAATATGGGCTCGAGACGTATGATTCTCATGCACGTGAGCGATGGAAGCGGTACCCCACAGGGTGCTGCCGAGGAACGAGGCCTGCACACGAGGAGTACAAGCAGAAAGCGCGACAGAAAGCGCGAAGCAACCGTTGACTTAAAATAATGGCTTGAGGCCAGAGCTGTTTTGGACAGGCGCTTTGTGGCACGTCCAAAAGAAGGATGTAAAATTTAACCTTGCGAGCTTAAAAGTGGCTATTTTAGGAGCTTTTCGGACTCGGTATAAGGAAGATTAAAGGCATCGGAGACGGCTTTGTAGGTGATATTTCCGTTTATCATGTTGAGCCCTTTGCGAAGATCTAAATTTTGGATACAGGCTTGTTGCCAGCCTTGGTTGGCCAGTTGAAGGGCATAAGGCAGCGTGGCATTGGTAAGGGCAATAGTTGAGGTGAAAGGCACGGCTCCCGGCATGTTGGCCACACAGTAATGCACCACTTGGTCGATGATGAATGTGGGGTTTTCGTGGGTGGTGGGATACGTGGTTTCGAAGCATCCGCCTTGGTCTACGGCCACATCGACCAGAACGGTGCCTGGGCGCATGAGTTTGAGCATGTCGCGGGTGATGAGTTTTGGGGCTTTTGCACCAGGAATAAGAACGGCACCAATGATGAGGTCGCTGTTTTTGATGGCATTTCTGATACTTAACTCATTGGCCATAATGGTGGTTACATTGGCTGGCATTACGTCGGAGAGGTATCGAAGGCGATCGAGATTATTGTCCATAATAACGACGTTGGCGCCAAAGCCTGCCGCAATTTTGGCCGCCTGTGTGCCTACCACGCCTCCACCCAAAACGAGCACTTTAGCGGGTGCCACACCAGGAACACCACCGAGCAAAATACCGCGTCCATTATAGGTTTTTTCGAGGTATTTGGCACCTTCTTGCGTAGCCATTCTGCCCGCCACTTCCGACATAGGAATGAGTAGTGGGAGGCGGTGAGTTGGCGTTTCTACGGTTTCGTAAGCAATGCAAACGGCTTTTTGCTTAATCATGGCGCGCGTGAGCGGTTCCGACGAGGCAAAATGGAAATAGGTGAATATAAGGTGATTGGCACGAATAAGCGAATATTCGCATTCTATAGGCTCCTTAACTTTTAGAATCATTTCAGCAAGATGATACACCTGCTCAAGAGTTGGCACAATGGTGGCGCCAGCGGTGGTGTAAATTTCGTTGGTAAAATCAGACCCTAAGCCAGCGCCGTCTTGAATGAAAACGGTATGTCCGCATTTTACAAATTCCATAACACCGCTGGGGGTAATGGCTACGCGGTTTTCGTTGGGCTTAATCTCTTTTGGAACACCTATTTTCATAATTCAAAGGTTTTAATGATTCTTAAAAATACAGATTTTAACCGATGGTTTTGCTGATTAAAGTCAGTTTATGGATCCACAAATAGAACATATTTCGACGGTGTTGGTTTTGATGCAGATATTCGATGTTTTTATACTATTAAATTAATAAGCAGGGCAAACGCCATTATTTTTTTAACCTTGTTCTAAAATGCGTTTTACCCTTATTAAATAGGATTTATAGCCATAAATTCTTTTTTCTTTTCTACTTTTGCAAAAATTTTTTTAAGAATGTTTGATGATATTTTCTACGAACTGAAACTGGTTGGTAAAGAGCTTTTGGTGAGAATGGGTGATTATTGGGTGAGCTCGAAACGGACTATCATTGCATTTGGCATTATTGGTTTGGTGGGGTTTGTGGGTTTAATTATTGGGGTAAACTATATCTTTAAGAGAGCTTCAACAGGCGATATCAGAATTACGGCCAAAGTGCCACCTTTATCTCGTGATGAGGTGCATTCACTTAAAACATACTTAAATCCATATCATGTTTTGGTAGGAAGAACCAAAGGTATTGGCAAACCATTTCCCAGTCAGGAGATGTTTTTCGACAGTGAATGGAGCAATGTACACTCCAATAACTTAGAAGAAGTTGAAGATTGCGATAATTACGAGGTGACAAAATCGGTAAATTCAGTGCCCTACTTAATGACCGATGCTAAAGAATTCTTGGACGAAGTGGGCGACAGATTTGCCAAAAGACTCGATGATTTGGGGCAAAAACACTATCGTTTTAAAGTAAATTCGCTATTAAGAACACTTCAAGATCAAAAAACATTGCAACGCTCAAACCCGAATGCGGCTAAAACAACTTCATCGCATCTTTATGGTCGATCATTTGACATAGCCGAGAGCAAGTTTTTTGAAGGCGACAGTAAAGATCCGCGCTACTCAACCGCTTTAAGGGTTATTATTTTAAGAGAGCTACTGGCCATGCAACGCGAAGGAAAATGTTATGTTATATTAGAAGATGTGACCAATTGCATCCATGTTACGGTACGATAGTTGAGTAGTAATTTAAATTATAAAGTAGTGTTGTATTAAACATACTTTTATAAATTTGTAATTAGTTAATCATTATTTAAAATCACGGGATTCATGAAAAAATCAACTTTAATTTTATTTGGTGCAGCCTTAGTTTTAGGTGCATCTAGTGTAAATGCGCAAACCGCACCTAGCGCAGCTACAACAGTTACAACAACAGCTAAAGATGTAAAAGATGCCACAAAAGCAACGGCTAAAGATGCAAAGGGTGCTGCAAAAGCAACTGCTACTGAAGCAACAGGAACAGCTAAAGCCACTGCCACAGTAGCAAAAGATGCGGCAAAAGCTACAGCCACCAATGCTAAGAGCACTGCAAAAGCAACAGCTACCGAAGCGAAGGGCACTGCACAAACCAAAGCAACCGAAGTGAAAGGTACTGCAAAAG
>JAYVSA010000316.1:0-9679 GCA_043775765.1 Breznakibacter sp.
TGGGAGAGACAACTGAAGGAACAAGATCAACGGTCGGTATTGGTGATTTGCAAGCTCGTGAAGATCCCAACAATCCGGATACATGTGTTCAGTTACAGGCACATATAATTGTGCCTGACGCTTCATGAGCCGTATGAATGGCGTCATCGTTCTCCACTTTTATTATTTCATCGATGATGCCCGTATTTAGAATGCTCGGAATAAAACCAGCACCAATACCTTGTATTTTATGCGGACTAGGTGCACCACCCGACAAAACGGGAGACGCCGCTGGTTCAACCGCAACAATTTTCACTCCTGGGTTAAGGCTCTTCAACACCTCGCCAACACCCGTAATAGTTCCGCCAGTACCTACACCAGAAACAAAGAAATCTACTTTTCCATCGGTGTCGCTCCAAATCTCTTGAGCAGTCGTTTGACGATGAATTTCAGGGTTCGATAAGTTATTAAACTGCTGAGGAATAAACGCTTTTGGCAATGATGCAGCAATCTCTTCAGCCTTAGCAATAGCACCTTTCATACCTTTTGGCGCTTCGGTAAGAACTAATTCGGCACCAAATTTCACCAACAGTTTACGGCGCTCAATACTCATCGATTCTGGCATAGCAAGAATTAATCGATAACCCTTTACGGCCGCCACAAAGGCCAAACCAACGCCAGTGTTTCCACTTGTAGGCTCAACAATAACGGTGTCTTTGTCAATTAATCCTTGTTTTTCGGCATCAGTAATCATGGCAAAAGCAATTCTATCTTTTACCGATCCGGCAGGATTAAAATATTCGAGTTTTGCTACAACCTCAGCGTAAGTGCCTTCTGCAAGCTTGTTAACTTTTACCAAGGGTGTTTTACCAATAAGTGCTGTAATGTCTTGTGCAATTTTTGTCATTGTCGTATATTTTTAAAATTGTTAAATATTCCTACTATTTCTATTTGTTTACAATGCAAATATGTAGGATATTTTTAGACTGACAAAATAATTCAGACAAAAATCATATATTAAATATCTACTAAAATAATATGATAAAGGAGTTTAAAAGCTACAAGAACAAAATAACAGCACAAAATCAACTACTTAACCGCACGAAATTGCATTCGAACAAACCAAAAAATATACTTTATTTATATGATTAATTTTCCATATCACATCGCAATCTATACAAAATGATTTTGAGCTGTTTTAGTATATCCCCCCTTTTAGCAACTAAAGCGTGGTGATATGTTTATAGAAATAGACCACCACGCAGGGATAAGTTGCATCGAACTCACATTAATTGTAGGTATCAATTTCGAGTTTATAAGTACCATCTCGTTGAACTCTCCAAACGTTGACGTAATTAAAATACCATTTATTCGAATTGGCCAAAAGCGTATAACCCCGTCCTGTTTCGTAAATTATTTCACGATTACCTCTTACCTCTTTTGGAATTAAGATTATGTCTATGGGATTCTCCTTCATTCTAAGGAATCCAGCCCACTCTTTGCCAATCTCTTTTTTGCCAAGAAGAATTTCTTTGTTTGGCATCACATATTGCGCGCTATCAGAATAAATATTGGTTAACAGGAGCGAATCCTTCGTTTGAACGCCTACGCTAAATTGTTTATCGCAGTTCATCACAATCTGAACCATTTCGTCTTTTGTAAGTGTGGCATTCTGGTGATGTGACTTGCAAGAGGCCATAATTACAATGCCTGCTAAAAGGAAAACGTGTTTCATAAGTTTAAAATTAATTTTTTTGTTTACTAAAGATTATATTTTCAATATTGCGAAGTAAAGGTACTGATATACAAATAGTTTGTTGTTAATAACTTGTTAACTATGTTCAATAAATTGGGGCTAACGAAATAACCCATTTAGGTTTAATGAAGCATTAGAGCAAGTTTCTAGTCATTGAAATAAAAAACGCCACACCTCAAATTAAGGAATGACGCTTTTTGCATTTTTTAAGTCATTGTAAAACAGAGCCTATTTCACAATAATGATTTTTTTTGAAATTCTCGATCCATCTTCACATACAAGATTGATGATATAGATGCCTTGAGGAAGAAATGAAGTGTCAATTTTTCTCGGAGAAGTTATACTCTCTTTGTAAACCACCACACCTGCTACATTAAATATATCAACACCTGTTCGAGACGTTATGCCGGAAAGAGCTATTTCATTTTTTAGCACCGCTATTTGCACACCCGTTTCACCTATTGTTACAAGCGTTGTTGGTAAGGTGGCAGTAAAGTGAATATCATCTAAAATAAGTTTTGAGCCGACAAATGAGATGTTTTTGTTATTCCAATCCGATGAGTATATCTCAATAATTACAGAGTCTGGTTCGGAAGCCAAGTTAAAGTCGAGTTTTACATATTTATAACTTGGTGATGACTTGAGAAATAGACCTCTTTGATCGGTAAAGACACCGTTCTTTTTAAATCTTAATGATACAGAAGCACTATCATTACCCGATGGGAAATATTTGTAATAAAGAGCTAGCGTATCGATTTGATTGCTAAAGGGGATTCCACCTTTAGGATAACAGTTGTTGTTGCAATTATTATCGTAATAACCGTTTGATAACGATGCATTTCGCGCAACGGTAACCTGATTCTCGTCGCCCAAATAAGTCGTTAATTCAACGGCATAACTACCCGAAAAGGAGTCGGAAGACCGTACGGTTCCCATTCTTTCGGTATACCAACCCGAAGGTTTATTAATTGTTGTATCGGTCCATGTTTCCAAGTCACCATTCATTAAAGCAGGTTGGTTTGCAACGCCAACAAACGAAATGCTGTCGACGTCAACCGATGCCCCTAAAAAAGGCGTTTTTTTCGATATATCGCTTGAGGTGAAAGCAACAATTACCGAATCGGGAGTGGTTGATAATGCGGGGATCAACGGAAAATTGAAAAGGGTGAAATCACTTTTAATTCCGCCTATCTTATTCACATAAGTTCCTATATTAACGCCATTTTTACTAAACGCTGTTATAACCATAGCTGAATCCTCGGTTTCTAAATTGTATTTATAGTACCCTCTAATAGCCGTTGGAGTCTCGCTATAAGGTGTTCCGCCATGCCAATTTGCAGGTTGGTCGTTGGTGGGTTGGTAGTTGATAAAATATCCAAATATGGTATCGATGCCAACCTTAACCGTTGTTAGTTTTGCGCCATACAAACCATGGAAACCCGTTGTTTTACTTAGATTGAAAGGAGATTCATTTTCAATAAAAAAACTAGCATTTTCAAGTGCCGATGAAAAGTTGTAATGGGTAGGAAATGAGTAAGAGCCACTATTCCATGTTTCTAAATTGCCATTGGGAACAGGGGTTTGCGAAAGAAGATTGGGGGTTGATAAAAGTGCTAACAAGATAAATAGAGATAGGTTCTTCATTTTATTTTTGTCAGTGATTAACGAGCTGACTCCGCTCTTTTTAGGGTTAAACACTAAGTTACAAATTAATACGATTAGTTGATTTTATTTGTGCATTTTTTTGACCTATTGACATTAACCCAGAATCTGCAATAGAAATTCGGGATTTTTTTAAATAGGTTACAGACTTAGTATCTCAACGCGTTAGTGGTTGCAGCGGAAATCCTTTTTGCCTTTTCGAGACGTTGATGAAACTCGAGACGTAATGGGCAAAAAGATTGAAGCAAAAAACACGACCCGCTAGGGTAACGCCCAAATTAAAATGATTGAACACCATCGAGGAATTTATTTTCTATGCAAGGCGCTGATTATTATTGAGTAGGAGCAGCAAATTGCGTTGTTGAACTAAGATTTTCAACTTTGTTTTAATTTTATTGCTATTTTTACCACACTTAAAATGAACAATGGCACGCTTAGGTCGTTTCATTGTAAATGTAAAACCGCCGTTGGGGTGTTTGCAAAATGAAGTGATAACTAGAGTCTTATGATGTTTGCTGGCATTTTTTCTACACATTTTGGACAATGCATACTATGCTTAGCCTACATAGTTGGGTTGGTGTTGCATTTGCAGTCCAATGTAACTGCGAATGAAGCAGTTGTGACTGAAAAGATGAGTGTCGCAGTGGTTCATTTTCAGCCTACGGTTGAGAAGATTGAGTCCTCAAAACACGATTTCAGATTTGAAGAGAGTCGCCTTTTTGCAACCGATTCGCACCAACAAGAGAGCTCCCCGAGATTAAAACTTACTTTCCCATATTTTTCCAATTCTATAACCATTTCCGATTTTGGGGGTGGAAGAGCTCTGATGCACCACGTTGGAGCCACTCTTTTTAGTAGACCTCCGCCAGTTTCTTAATGTATTAATGGGCATGTAGCTAAGCAACCATGAGTTGTTTTGAGCGCGTGCCTACTGAGTTTTACATTTTGCACATCCCTTTATTGTATCTATATGTTAGGTGTATTAGGAATCAATCATAAGGCGGCAGCTCAAGACATACGTCAATGTTTCTCGTTTACCAAAGAGGAGATTCTGACCTTTTCAGAGCTACTACAACAGAAAACCACTATTAGCGAACTGGTTATTCTCTCTACGTGTAACCGAACCGAAATCTACTATTTTGCCGATGGTCTATCGCATAAAAAAGGGAGTCTTTCGGTAATTGAGCTGTTGCACGAGTTTAAGCAGGTAGAAGGCAATCACGCTGAACTTTTTTATCAACACAAAGGAGCTGAGGCGGTTAAGCACCTCTTTAGGGTTATCTCGGGAATGGACTCGGTGGTTATTGGTGAAGATCAGATAGTGAGCCAAGTGAAAGATGCATATCTCTTTTGCACCGAGAATGCGCTAACGGATGCTGTGTTGATGCGACTCTTTCAAAAGTCGTTTGAGGCGAGCAAAAGGGTGCGTACCGATACAAAAGTACAAAAGGGTGCCACTTCAATTAGTTATGTAGCGGTAGATTTATGCGCTAAAATATATACCGACTTACCCGAACGCACGGTAATGATAATTGGATCGGGAGAAACGGGCGCTTTGGCTTATCAGAAAATGAAGAAGAAAGGCGTAACCAAGGCATATATCACCAACAGAACATTTAGTCACGCGGTGGCATTAACGGCCGAGCTTGGTGGCGAGCCAGTGCCTTTTGAGAGCTTTAAGCACTATTTGCCTCTTTGCGATATTGTAATTGTGGCCACGGGAGCTCAGAACTACCTCATTACCAAGCAAGACGTAGAAGATTCGTTATTGAAACGCGATAATAATTGCCAAATTTTTATTGACCTTTCGGTGCCTCGTAACGTTGACAAAGCCGTTGAGGAGATTGAGGAGGTAAAACTCTATTGCGTGGATGATTTGCAAGATATTGTGAACTCCAATACCGATATTCGCTGGCAGAGTGTAGAAGAGGGGCATTTGATTGTTGACGAAGTGGCGGAAGAGTATTTAACGTGGTTTGAAACGCTTACGTTAAAGCCTCTCATTAAATCCATTACCGCAAATTTGCTCAAGATTCGCGAAACAGAAATGGCCAATTATAAAAGTGCCGATGATGTAAAACGCCTTGAGGTGATTGATGAATATACAAACCGAATTACTCAAAAGTACATTGGCTTACTAATCAAGAACTTAAAGAGCATTGCAAAGAATAATCCATCTTCCCACTCTTTAAATGTAATTAATGATCTCTTTGATTTTGAAAATCATTAAATTCAGCCTGCAAAAAGTTATATAAATCGTATGAGTGTATTGAAAATAGGCACTAGAGGGAGCAAATTGGCTCTTTATCAGGCCGAATTGGTTAAAAGTAAAATTGAAGATCTTAACCTTAAAATAGAGGTGGAGATTGTTATTATAAAAACGAAGGGTGATGAGATTTTAGATATTGCCCTATCAAAAATAGGCGACAAAGGGCTTTTTACCAAAGAGTTGGAAGTTGCCTTACATAACGGTGGGATTGATATTGCGGTTCATAGCTTAAAAGATTTGCCAACCGAACTCTCTACCGAATCTAAACTGGGTGCTGTGCTCGAAAGAGCCGATTTCAGGGATGCTTTGGTGAGTAGAGATCACCGCAAATTAAGTGAATTTACACCAACAGATAAGATTGCAACATCGAGTTTGCGCCGTAAAGCGGGACTTCTCAAAATAAATAAAGAACTTCAAATTGTAGATATTAGAGGCAACGTAAATACACGTCTTAAAAAGATGGAAGATGGGTATTGTGATGCTATTATTATGGCTGCGGCTGGGTTACAACGCTTGGGGCTCGAGAGTTACATTACCGAAATTTTGGAGCCAGAGGTAATGATACCAGCAGTTAGTCAGGGAGTTATAGCCATTGAAGCTCGTAAAAACGATGATTATATTACATCTATTTGCAACAAACTCAACCACGAACCCACCTGGAAAACCATTGTAGCCGAACGCGCCTTTATGAATACGCTTCAGGGTGGCTGTCAGATTCCTGTTGGGTGCTACACCAAAGTGGTTGGCGAGAGTTTTGAAATTACAGGTTTTGTGGCTTCTGTAGATGGACAAACTTACTTAAAAGAGCATCTTAAAGGATTGGTTAGTGATGCCGAAACAATGGGTAAACAACTGGCTAGCAAGCTATTGTCTTTAGGTGGCGATGTTATTTTAAAGGAGATAAGGAAGTAGAAATACGATTGAAATAAAATTGAAATAGAAAACAGAGGTTTAGGATGATGATTAAAGGATTGGATGGCGCTGAAGCAAAGCCGTATTTAGATGGTAAGATATTCATCTCCACCCGTCCTGTTGGTAAATCGGATGAATTAGAGAGCTATTTTACTTCGCACGGTGCTCAACTGTTTTTGATGCCAATGATAGAGATTTGTCCGATGGAGATTTCACATGAAGAACAAAATAGGTTAAGAGAATTGGATAAATTTGATTGGGTGGTTTTTACCAGTACCAACGGTATAAGCTGTTTTTTCAATCTCTTAATGCATATAAATGGGAGTTTTGCCTTTAATGGCGATGTTAAAATTGCGGTATTGAGTAAAAAAATGGCTTCCGAACTTACGGCGTACGGTCACAAAGCTGAGCTAGTAAACAGTGGTTCAACGGCCGATGACTTAGTAAACGATTTGCAATTAGTTTTCGGCAACAGTTCTCCACGGGTACTGCTTCCTTTTGGAAATCTAGCTCGCGAGGTCATTGAGAGCCGACTAAGTGAAATAGCTAACGTTCATCGCATCAATGTTTATTCTACTGAGATGCCTAAGTTTATTGATAATGAATTGGTTAATCGTGTTATTACTAATTTGTACGACCTCATTATTTTTACCAGTCCATCAACTTTCAACAATTTCTGCTCGGTAATAAAGAACAAAGTTGAGTTAAAAAATTTAAGGGTTGCCTCCATTGGTTCCACCACAACAGAAGCCGTTGAAATAATGGGAGTTAGTCCGTTAGTTACTGCTAAAACAATGAATTCGAAAGGAATAATTGAGGGAATTGAGGGGTATTATAGAGATCGGTTTTAGGCTAAAATGTGCTTGTAGAATCATTCAATAGAAATTAAGAAAAAAATTTAAATATGTCATTTCCTGTTACTAGACTTCGTCGTTTAAGACAATCGGCCGTTCTTCAGAGCATGGTTAGAGAAACCATTCTTACTGCCGACGATTTGATTATGCCACTATTTGTTAGGCCTGGCGTAAACATCAAAAAGCCAATTAGTTCCATGCCTGGCAACTACCAGTTTTCGGTCGATTTATTGGTTGAAAACTGTAAGGAACTATATATAAAAGGGGTTAAATCAATCTTGCTTTTTGGCATTCCAGAGTGTAAAGATGAGACTGGCGAAGTGGCTTGTTCGCACGATGGCATTGTTCAGCAAGCCATTAGAGCCATAAAAAAAGAGTTGCCAAATCTCTATGTTATTGCCGATGTTTGTAACTGTGAATATACTACACACGGTCACTGCGGCACCATCATCAATGGCGATGTAGACAATGATTCTACGCTCATTACCCTGGCTCAACAATCGCTCTCGCTGGCACAGGCTGGCGTTGACATGGTTGCGCCAAGCGATATGATGGATGGTAGAGTTGGCGCTATACGCAAGCTTTTGGATGAAAATGGGTTTAAGAACATGCCCATCATGGCTTATTCGGCCAAATATGCGTCTGGGTTCTATGGCCCATTCCGTGAGGCAGCCGAGAGTGCGCCACAATTTGGGAATCGCTCAACCTATCAAATGGATCCGGCCAACAAGAACGAAGCTTTAAGAGAAGTGGCGCTCGACATTGAAGAGGGGGCGGATATTGTAATGGTGAAGCCCGCTTTGAGCTATCTCGACATCATTAGCGAGGTAAAACACAATTTTAATACCCCAATTGCGGCCTACAATGTTAGCGGTGAGTTTTCTATGGTTAAAGCTGCTGCCGAAAAAGGGTGGATAGATGAGAAAAGGGTTGTTAAAGAGATTTTGACCTCTATAAAACGGGCTGGTGCCGATATTATTATATCATATCACACACAAGATATCATTACCGAATTATAATTTGAGAGAAGATAAATTATGAACAAAGATAAAAGCATCACAGCATTTGAACGTGCGGTAAAGAGTATTCCAGGAGGCGTAAACTCGCCCGTTCGTGCCTTTAAAAGTGTTAATGGAAACCCACTTTTTATTGCAAAAGCTAAGGGTTCAAAAATATTTGATATTGATGGCAATGAGTTCATCGACTACGTGGGTTCTTGGGGGCCAATGATTTTAGGTCACACGCACCCTGAGGTTATAAAAGCATTGCACGAAACGGCGCTCAACGGAACCAGCTACGGCGCACCAACGCTTATGGAGATTGAGATGGCCGAATTGGTTAAATCGATCATGCCGTCTATTGAGAGCGTGCGAATGGTAAACTCTGGTACTGAGGCGACTATGAGCGCTTTACGTTTGGCGCGCGGTTTTACGGGGCGCGATTTAGTGGTTAAGTTTGAAGGGTGTTATCACGGTCACGGCGATAGCTTCCTCATCAAAGCTGGCTCAGGCGCACTCACTTACGGAATGCCTAGTTCGCCTGGCATTACCAAAGGAACTGCCAAAGATACCCTAACGGCCGATTTTAACGATTTAGCATCCGTAGAGGCACTTTTTAAGGAGCAGGGAAATCAAATTGCCGCAGTAATTTTAGAACCTATCACAGGAAATATTGGAGTGGTAGAACCAAAAAAGGAGTTTCTTCAAGGCCTGAGAACGCTTTGTACCCAATATGGCGCCTTGCTTATTTTTGATGAAGTAATGACTGGCTTTCGTGTGGCACGTGGTGGTGCACAAGAGTTACTGGGCATTAAACCCGACCTCACAACGCTTGGAAAAATTATTGGTGGTGGCCTGCCTGTGGGCGCTTACGGGGGCCGAAAAGATATTATGGAGCAGTTGGCACCTGCTGGTCCAATCTATCAGGCCGGCACACTTTCTGGCAATCCTATGGCTATGGCGGCTGGCTTAACCACGCTCTCCATCATCAACCAAAACAAAGATTTTTACCAAATACTCGATCAGAAAGCCTCTCTTTTGCAAGAGGGTTTGCAACATAGTTTAAAACAACTCGACTTTCCTGGCGTGGTAAACCGCGTAGGTTCTATGTTTACTCTTTTCTTTACGCAAGAGAAGCAAGTAACCAACTACAAAGAAGTTATGACGTGCGATACCAATGTTTTTGGTAAGTTTTTCAACCTTTCGCTTGAGAGCGGTGTTTACTTAGCACCATCGCAGTTTGAGGCTG